>JANMHK010000213.1:0-10920 GCA_031375135.1 Sphingobacteriales bacterium
ATCCAATCCATTCCATTTTCAGCTACAAGCGGCATGAGCGACTGTGTGAGCTCTTCCACTGTTTCGTTGAATGCTTCCGAAGGCGAATGACCCTTGCTGCGCAACACCTCGTACTGAGCGGCAAAGATGCCCTGGATCGCACCCATCAGTGTTCCCCTTTCTCCTGTCAGGTCACTGAATACTTCTTTCTTGAAATTGGTCTCAAAAAGATAGCCGCTTCCTATGGCAATGCCCAGTGCAACAACGCGATCAAAAGCGCGGCCGGTAGCATCCTGGAAGATGGCATAGCTGCTGTTCAGGCCACGGCCCTGCAGGAACATCCGGCGAAGTGAAGTACCTGATCCTTTTGGGGCAACCAGGAATACGTCAACATCCGGTGGAGGTATGATGCCCGTTTGCTCATTATAAGTTATTCCAAAACCATGGGAAAAATAAAGGGCTTTGCCTGGTGTAAGATGCTTTTTGACGGTAGGCCACATAGCGATCTGAGCTGCGTCCGAAAGCAAGTAACAAATGATGGTTCCTTTTTCCAGCGCTTCTTCGATCTCGAACAATGTTTCACCCGGAACAAATCCGTCACGAACGGCCTTATCCCAGCTCTTAGAATTTTTCCTTTGTCCTACAATTACGTTAATGCCGTTCTCTTTCTGATTCAGTGCCTGACCGGGTCCCTGCACACCGTAACCGATCACAGCAACTACCTCATCTTTCAGCACTTCCTGTGCTTTTGATAAAGGGAATTCTTCACGCGTTACCACATTCTCCTCAGTGCCACCGAAATTTAGCTTTGCCATATGTGTTGTTTTAATTAATGATTTTATAGTTGGTTAATTGATCACATCGTGAATATCTCATCCTGTTTATCCAGGAACTCGTTCTCGATCACCTCATCGCTGGGTTCGAGTTGCTCAAATTCGCGGAGCTTCTCGTGAAAGCCAGAACTGTTCTTAATAATGGCTACCCTGGCACTTCTTACAAATTCGATCAGTCCGAATGGTTCGAGTACAGAGAGGAGTTTATCGGTTTCTTCCCGATGTCCGGATGTTTCGAAAATGGTATAGTCTTTCCGGATCACCACGGCACGTGCGCCATGTTCACGAAGAAGCCTCTCCACTTTTACTTTTTCGGCGATCTCTTCTGTGGGTACTTTATAAAGTGCAAGCTCCTGCCAGATGATCTCATCGTTGGTATTGTAATAGGCCTTCAATACATCCACCTGTTTTTCCACTTGTTTGATGAGTTTTTTTACCACTTCTTCCACTTCCTGGATAACGATGGTAAACCTGTGTATGCCTTCTATTTCAGACGGTGAAGTGTTTAGACTTTCTATATTGATCTTTCGCCTCGAGAACATGATCGCGATCCTGTTGAGCAGGCCGATCTGGTTCTCCGTATATACTGTTATTGTGAATTCCTGTTTCATATATCAATTGACTAATTGGCTGATTAACTGATTGGCTTATTCTTTGGGTGCTACTTCAACCTGATCTCGTGTACGCCACAGCCCTGGGGTACCATCGGGAATACGTTGTTTTCTTTTCCGACCATGACCTCTAGCAAATACGCGCCCGGATGGTTCAGCATTTCGGTTAGGGCTCCCCGTAAGTTTTCCCTTTCTGAAACCGATTGACCTTCTATGCGATAACCTTTAGCGACCATTACATAATCCGGACTTTCAATATTTACAAAAGAGTATCTTTTTTCATGGAACAATTGCTGCCACTGCCTTACCATCCCCAGGAAACGGTTGTTCAGGATCAGGATCTTTACACCTACATTGGATTGCATGATGGTGCCTAATTCCTGGATTGTCATTTGTATGCCACCGTCGCCGATAATGGCTACTACGGTTCTGTCGGGCGCACCGAATTTTGCACCGATAGCCGCAGGAAGTCCAAAGCCCATGGTGCCTAAGCCACCTGAGGTCACGTTGCTGTTGCTTTTGTTGAATTTGGCATAACGACAAGCCACCATCTGGTGCTGGCCCACATCCGTGACGATGATGGCATCACCACCGGTGAGCTCGTTGAGCACATTGATCACTTCACCCATGGACAGAATAGGCGTAGTAGGGTTAAGTTCTTCTTTGATCACCACTTTTTCTTCCTCTTCAGTATGCTCCCTGAATTTCTGGATCCATTTGGGGTGCACCCTTTGTTCCACCAGTTCAGTAAGGATCGGCAAAGTCTCTTTACAATCGCCCCATACGGCAACGGTTGTTTTTACATTCTTATCGATCTCTGCGGGGTCAATATCGAGGTGGATCACTTTCGCCTGTTTCGCATATTTGTCGAGGCGACCTGTTACGCGATCGTCAAAACGCATACCGATCGCGATCAATACATCACATTGGTTAGTGAGTACATTGGGTCCATAGTTGCCATGCATACCGAGCATGCCCACGTTGAGCGGATGATCCGTAGGCAGTGCACTCAGGCCGAGAATGGTCCATGCAGCAGGGATGCCAGACTTTTCGATAAAGGCTTTAAATTCTTTTTCTGCATGTCCGAGCAAGATGCCCTGACCAAAGATGACAAATGGCCTCTCCGCTTCATTGATCAGTTTCGCAGCTTGTTCTATGTATTCCTTTCTCACGAGTGGAGCAGGACGATAACTTCGGATATGGTTGCATTTAGTATAGCCTTCATAGTCGAAAAGCTGCAACTGCGCGTTCTTGGTAATGTCGATCAGCACGGGACCCGGTCTGCCGCTGCCGGCAATGAAAAACGCCTTAGCCATTACAGAGGGGATCTCACTGGCATCGGTGATCTGGTAATTCCATTTAGTCACGGGTGTAGTGATATTGATCACGTCTGTTTCCTGGAAAGCATCCGTACCTAATAAGTGTGCGAATACCTGGCCAGTGATACAGACCATGGGCGTAGAATCGATGAGGGCATCGGCGAGGCCGGTGACCAGGTTGGTTGCGCCGGGGCCGGAAGTAGCAAATACAACACCTGTTCTTCCGCTCACACGGGCGTAGCCCTGGGCTGCATGGGTAGCGCCTTGTTCATGTCTCACCAGGATATGTTCGAGCTTTTCGCGATAATCGTACAACGCATCATAGATGGGCATGATCGCGCCACCCGGATAGCCGAAGATGGTGGTCACCCCTTCCGCTAAACAAGCTTCCAGCACAGCCACAGATCCTGTGACCTTGGTGGTTGCCGGTTTCTGGCCCTCTGAATCTGTTATTGGTTTTTGCAGAACATCAACTGTGCTCATACCTTTTCGTTTAAATTATTTCGTTTATACGATATCGTTACTATGTTGTTCTCTTCCGGATTGCCATCGGTAATACAGCCCTGGGCTGCGTTACTGACCTGCATCGCGTATTTGTAGAGAACACCTTTTGTTGCCTTTAGGGCTGGCTGTTTCCAGGCTACCCTTCTTGCTACTATTTCTTCTTCACTGATCATGATGTCAATGCTTCTTGACTTCGCATCGATCTTGATTACATCGTTATCTTTTACAATGCCAATGTTTCCGCCATTGAAGGCTTCAGGTGTAATATGACCCACTACAAAACCGTGTGTGCCTCCACTAAACCTGCCATCCGTGATCAGGGCTACGGATTTGCCGAGTCCTGCCCCTATGATGGCCGATGTCGGTTTCAGCATTTCCGGCATGCCCGGTGCGCCCCTGGGTCCAACATACCTGATCACCACCACATCACCTTGTTTTACTTTGCCTGATTGGATACCTGCGATCAGATCCTTCTCCCCATCGAATACCCTTGCAGGCCCTTCAAAATATTCACCTTCTTTACCGGTTATTTTGGCTACACTGCCCAACGTGGCGAGGTTGCCGTATAATATTTGTAAATGTCCGGATGATTTGATCGGTTCGGTGATTGGGAAGATGATTTTTTGTGTATCAAAATCAAGGGCAGGAATCGTTTGCAGATTTTCTGCAATGGTTTTACCGGTAACCGTAAGGCAATCGCCATGAAGCAAACCCACAGAAAGCAGGTATTTCATCACGGCGGGAACACCGCCGATATGATGAAGGTCTTCCATCAGGTATTTACCGCTTGGCTTAAGATCTGCGATGAATGGGGTGCGGTCACTGATGACCTGGAAATCGTCTTGTGTAATATCGATGTCAACACTTTTCGCCATAGCGATTAGGTGAAGTACGGCATTGGTAGAACCCCCGAGTGCCATTACAATGGTGATGGCATTTTCAAATGCCTGCCTTGTCATGATATCCCTTGGTTTGATATCGTGCTCCAGCAGGTAACGGATAGCCACACCTGCTGTTTCACATTCGCGTTGTTTTTCTTCACTGAGCGCCGGATTGGAAGACGAGTAGGGGAGGCTCATCCCCAATGCTTCTATAGCGGAAGCCATGGTGTTTGCCGTGTACATCCCGCCGCAGGCACCCGGGCCAGGGCAGGAGTTCATCACGATGCCTTTGAAATCCGCTTCTTCGAGTTGCCCGGCAATTTTTTGTCCAAGTGCTTCGAAAGATGAAATAATATCGAGGTTCTTTCCTTTGTAATGACCTGGGGCGATGGTGCCGCCATAAACCATGATGGCCGGCCTGTTCAGGCGGCCCATAGCGATCAGTGATCCCGGCATGTTCTTGTCACATCCCGGAACGGCGATCAGGGCATCATAATATTGTGCGCCGCAAACGGCTTCTATAGAGTCGGCAATGATATCCCGGCTCACCAATGAATATCTCATACCATCCGTGCCGTTCGAGATGCCATCACTCACACCAATGGTGTTAAAGATGAGACCTACGAGATCATTTGACCACACTGATTTTTTGATCGAGGCAGCCAGGTCGTTCAGGTGCATGTTACAGGTATTGCCATCGTAGCCCATGCTGCAAACGCCCACCTGGGCTTTTTTCATATCTTCTTCTGTAAGACCAATGCCGTACAACATGGCTTGTGCAGCTGGTTGTGTTACATCCTGGGTAATGACCTTGCTGTATCTATTTAATTCTCCCATTATATCGTAGTTAATACTTCTGATTTTTCAATAACCCGGTTCTTGTAAGCGAGTTGTACCGTTCTGCTGATGCTATTGTTCCACTGTTTACGGAAGCCGTGATTATCCAATGAATCCCAGCCGATCACTTCTGCTGCTGTTCCGCAGAAAAAGGCGGCGTCGGCATCATAGATTTCTTCTGTTAGGCAGACTTTCTCGATCACCTGGATCTGAAGCTCTGCGCAGATCTCCAACACGGTGGCCCTGGTGATGCCCGGTAGAATATTTCCAAGGGCAGGCGTGTAGAGGACGCCGTTTTTTTCAAAGAAGACATTAGCTCCCGGTCCTTCAGCCACTGCACCATTCATATCGCTAAGCAGGGCTTCGTCAAAACCTTTGGCCTTGGCTTCCTGACTGGCCAGAATAGAGTTTACATAATGGCCTGCTGCTTTGGCATGTATATAAAATCCTTTTGGATTTGGGCGTTGGAAAGAAGAGCTCATGACCCGCAGCAACTTATCGCCGAGAAATGGTGCCATTTCCCAGGTCATGATCACGAGGTTGGTTTCTGTATTCTTTACAAAACTCATGTTGGCTGGTGCATAAACCAATGGGCGGATATAGGCATCCTGCTGGCCATTCAACTCAAGCACTTTGTATGAGGCTTCAATCAGTTCCTGGTTGGTAAAATGATAAGGGATATTCAGGGCATCCGCAGATTTCTGCAACCGGGTAAAATGTTCCTCCTGTTTGAAGATCCTGGTTTCGCCGCTGATGGTTTTGTACGACCTGATCCCTTCGAATACACCATAGCCATAATGCATGGTCTGGCTGTACAGATCGATCTTGGCATCGGCTGCTTTCACAATCTTGCCGTTGAGCCAGATCGAAGTATGTTCGTTATAATAATTCATCCCTTATATGATGGTTGATTTTCTCAATTCGATATTGGCCTTGTTGATCCCTTCCGGTATTTTATTGATGATATAGTCGGAGATCAGTTCACCAATGGTTGTGGTAAAGTAGAAATTCACAGGATCGATATCCTTTGTCACGAAGCCATGTTCAAGGGTCCAGTTCACAGCAGTTTTAACCGCGTCTGCCTCCTGGTGCAGGCCAAAATACTCGAGCATCAACGCTACGGAGAGAATCGATCCCAGTGGATTGGCAATATCTTTTCCGGCAGCCTGGGGATAGGAACCGTGGATCGGTTCAAAAAGTGCTTTTCCATTACCCACTGAAGCCGAAGGCAGCAGACCCAGTGAACCCGCAAGCACACTGGCTTCATCGCTGATGATATCGCCAAACATATTCTCGGTGAGGATCACGTCAAACTGTTTCGGGTTGATGATCAGTTGCATGGCTGCATTGTCCACGAACATATAATCGACCTGAACGTCGGGATATTTTTTAGCGATCTCCTGTACGCATTTGCGCCAGAGCCTCGAGGTTTCAAGCACGTTGGCTTTATCAACCAGCGTCAGTTTCTTGCGCCTGTTTCGGGCGAATTGAAAGGCCAGTTCACTGATCCTTTCAATTTCAAATTTGCTGTAAGTGCACTCGTCGATAGCAACCGTACCATCTGCACTCAATTCCTTCTTACCAAAATAAATACCGCCGGTGAGCTCACGGAAAATAACCACGTCTACGCCTTCCAGAGACGTTGATTTCAATGGTGAAAGATGGTATAGTGGCGGATATGTTTTAACCGGCCTGATGTTGGCAAATAATTCAAGTGATTTCCTGAGTTTAAGCAAGCCTTGCTCGGGCCTTACTTTAGCGTTGGGATCATTGTCGTATTTCGGATGTCCGATTGCGCCGAAAAGGATGGCGTCACTTTCCATACATACGTCTATAGTCTCCTGTGGAAGCGGATCGCCGGTTTTGTCGATCGCATCGGCACCCATGAGACAGGGTTTATAATAGAATTGATGACCGTAATGACTGGCGACGGCATCCAATACCCTCACTGCCTGGGTTGTTACCTCAGGTCCTATCCCGTCTCCAGGTATAACAGCAATGTTTTTGTGCATAATAATTATATTTTTTCTCGTTGGCTTTCAAATTCTTCGATACGGTCTTTAATGCTGAGCAGGTAGTCGATATCATCGTAACCATTCAGCAGGCATTCTTTCTTGTAGGGGTTAATATCAAAATGTTCTGACTCGTCTGATTCAACAATGGTAATCCTTTGCTTGGAAAGGTCAACCGAGATGGTGCAGTCGGGATCCATTTCAACGGCGTTGAACAGTTTTTCCAGAAATGCTGGCGAAACGGTGACTGGCAGCAGGAAATTATTCAAGGCATTATTGCTGAAGATGTCAGCAAAAAAACTACTGACTACTACATTAAACCCAAAATCTTTTAGTGCCCAGGCCGCGTGTTCACGACTGGAGCCACAACCGAAATTCTTTCCGGCGATCAGGATATCTCCTGCATATTTTTTTTTATTGAGCACGAAGTCTGACTTTGGTTTTGATTCATCATCCTGTTCAAACCTCCAGTCGCGGAACAAGTTTTTCCCAAACCCATCCCGGGTAGTGGACTTCAGAAACCTGGCAGGGATGATCTGGTCGGTATCTACGTTCTCCATACGCAGCGGCACTGCGGTGGAAGAAACAATATTTATTCTTTTTGTGCTCATTTTAAAATAATTGGCGGATTGCCGAATTAGCGGATTGGCGAATTCTTCAATCCGTAAATCCGTCAATTCGTTAATTCGCTAATTAAATAATCCCTCACGTCGCCGACTTCTCCTGTGATGGCAGCCAATGCTGCAGTCAACGGCGAAGCGAGTAAGGTTCTTGCGTTTTGGCCCTGACGACCTTCGAAATTTCTATTGCTGGTGCTGATGCAATATTTGCCTGCAGGTATTTTGTCTTCATTCATTCCGAGGCATGCAGAGCAGCCCGGACTTCTGAGTTGAAAACCTGCTTGTTCAAATATCTTATCAATACCTTCTTCGATGGCTTGTTTTTCTACCTGCTTGCTACCGGGTACTACCCAGACTTCCACGCTATCGGCTTTCTTTTTTCCTTCTACGAAACCCGCTACCAACCTCAGATCTTCGATCCTTGAATTGGTGCAGCTGCCGATAAAAACATAATCGATCTTCCTGCCTTTCACGGCGATGCCGGGCTCAAGTCCCATATAGGCCAGGGCCTTGGTGAAATTCGGTCGGTCACTGGCTTCTATGGAATCAACCGTTGGAATGTCGCGGGTTACACCAATGCCCATGCCGGGATTGGTGCCATACGTGATCATCGGTTCAATATCATCAGCTTGAATGTGGAGTTCTTTGTCGAAAACCGCATCATCATCAGTCACTAACGTTTTCCAATAAGCGAGTTTTTGATCCCATGCTTCACCCTGGGGCGCAAATTTTCTACCCTTTACGTATTCAAAAGTAGTTTCGTCCGGCGCGATCAATCCGCCACGGGCACCCATTTCAATACTCATATTGCAGATGGTCATACGGCCTTCCATCGAAAGGCTTCGAATGGCTGAGCCTGCATACTCTACAAAGTATCCGGTAGCTCCTGATGCAGAGATCTGGGAAATGATATATAGGATGATGTCTTTTGATAATACGCCCTTCTTCAGTTCGCCTTCCACGTTGATACGCATCAGTTTGGGCCTGGTCTGCAACAGGCACTGGGTGGCCATCACCATTTCCACTTCACTGGTACCGATGCCGAAAGCAATGGTTCCGAAAGCGCCGTGGGTAGATGTGTGGCTATCGCCGCAAACCATGGTCATGCCTGGCTGTGTAATGCCCAGTTCAGGACCGATCACGTGAACGATGCCCTGGAAAGGATGACCGAGTCCGTATAGTTCGATGCCAAAAGCTTCGCAGTTTTCGGTCATGGCTTCCACCTGCCTGCGCGAAAGTTCTTCTTTAATAGGAAGATGTTGATTCACCGTTGGCACATTATGATCTGCAGTAGCCACGATCTGTTTGGGGCGGAACACTTTTAGTCCGCGATCCGACAAGCCTTTGAAAGCCTGTGGGGACGTGACTTCGTGGATGAGGTGCCTGTCGATATACAACACCGAAGGTCCGCCTTCAATGGTTGTAACGAGGTGTGTTTGCCAGATCTTTTCGAATAATGTTGTACCCATTGTAATTGATTCGTCCGAGTTTGTTAAAAAAGGCGTGGCTCTGAGCCACGCCACCAAAGCTGGGACATGAGAAAAAGGTTTATCAAATTGAGACGGTCTCTACTTTATATTTTTTGATCAGCACCAACAAATCGGTGTCGTTGACCTCTTTGTTTTCATCGGCCACCTTGAGGAACCAGTCGTACAGGATATCTACATCGTTCCTGTTAAATTCCTCTCCCAGGTTACGGAGGCGGTAGGCCAGTGCTGATCTGCCGCTTCTTGCCGTAAGGATGATCTTGGAGCTGTCCGCCCCAACTTCAACGGGGTTAATGATTTCGTAGGTTTGTGAATCTTTCAAAAATCCATCCTGGTGGATACCGGATGAATGTGAAAAAGCATTGGCGCCTACGATGGCTTTATTGGGCTGGACTGGCATACGCATGGTATCTGACACGAGCCTGCTGACCGGGTTAAGCTGTTCTGTTTTGATATTGGTATAAAGGCCGAGGTGATGATGTTGTTTGATCACCATCACAACTTCTTCGAGGGAAGTATTTCCCGCCCTTTCACCGAGCCCATTGATGGTACATTCGATCTGCCGGGCACCACTCATGGCCCCTGATATTGAATTCGCAGTAGCCAGTCCGAGGTCGTTATGGCAATGGCAGGATAGGATTGCCTGATCAATATTCGGCACATGGTTCAGCAGATAAGCCATCTTCTCCCCATATTGGTAGGGCAGGCAATATCCGGTGGTATCGGGTATATTGACCGTAGTAGCTCCGGCCTTGATAACGGCCTCGACTACACGAGCAAGAAAATCATTGTCGGTACGACCGGCGTCTTCCGCATAAAATTCAACGTTATCGGTAAAGTTCCGGGCCCATTTCACGCACTGGATGGCACGTTCAAGGATGTCCTCTCGGGTACTGTTGAATTTTGAACGAATATGGAGATCGGAGGTGCCGATACCGGTATGTATTCGGGGACGTTTAGCTTGTTTCAGTGCGGCTCCTGCGGCCTCGATGTCTTTTTGAACGGCGCGGCTTAGTCCGCAGACCTGGGTATGCTTGATCACTTTGGAGATCTCGGCCACGGCTTCAAAATCGCCGGGACTTGAAATGGGGAAACCGGCTTCAATAATGTCAACGCCCAGTTCTTCCAGGGCAAGTGCGATTTCGATCTTTTCTTTCGTATTGAGCTTGCATCCGGGTACCTGTTCGCCATCGCGGAGGGTGGTATCGAAAATATATATCCTGTCTGAAGCCATAGATTTGTTGAGTCGTAAAAAATAAGGCAGTACATAGGCCTGCCTCACAAGGTTTTGGTTAACACAACCCTGTTATTACGAATTTAATCCATTAATACGGGGATATATAGTCAATTTCATTTGTATTTTACGCCTGCGAAATTCTTTCATATTGCTATAATCCCTTGATTAACAGGGGGTTTAAAGGAGATCATGTACGATGCCCAACCGTTCAAAAGATGAGTTATTCCAGCTGGTGAAGACCCTGGAGAAGGCCGAAAAGCGGAATTTCAAGTTGTTTGTGAAGAGGAACTCTTCGTCGGACGACCTGAAAATCATACAGTTATTCGATGCCCTGGACAAAATGGAGCAGTATGATGAGGAGGGGTTATTAAAGAAGAACAAGGCCATCCGCAAGCAGCAGTTATCGAACCTGAAAGCGCATTTATACCGCCAGATCCTGGCCAGTTTACGGATCATTAGGGATGATGAGAATATAGACATCCAGTTACACGAGCAGATGGATCACGCGCGGATCCTGTATAATAAGGGGCTTTATAACCAGAGTTTGAAGATTCTGCAGCGGATCAAGGAAATGGCGAAAAACCATAATCAGATCACGTT
>JANMHK010000224.1:0-2599 GCA_031375135.1 Sphingobacteriales bacterium
GTTTTTCAACATGGACTGCATCGTTCTTGTATTTATGCCCCGTTAAAAAAAGTTCCGATAAGTTTTTTTAGGAAAGGATCTGGTGGGGCTTATTGTTTTCCGGGTTTGGATATCAGGGCGGAGGCGCGGAGCAAAGTTAATTCTTTAAACCGGTCCGTCATAGCCTGTATACCAAAAGGCATGCCATTACTGTGCTTACCGAGGGGAATGGAGATGGCCGGGATGCCTGCCAGATTGGCAAATACAGTGAAAAGATCTGCAAGAAACATCTCTATGGGGTCGTTGCTTTTCTCCCCAAACTTAAAGGCGGGGTAGGGCACGGTAGGCATCAAAAGCAGGTCGTGCTCCTTGAAAACCCCATCTGTCTTATTGATAATCAATCGTCTAACTTTTTGGGCCTGGGTGAAATAGGCATCGTAATACCCGGAGCTTAGGACGAAGTTGCCCAGCATGATCCTTCTTTTAACTTCCTTGCCAAATCCGGCAGACCGGTTCTGCTGGTAAAAAGCTGTTAAATCCTCCCCTGTGGTGGAAATCCTTGGTCCGTACTTAACCCCATCGAATCGGGACAGGTTGGAAGAAGCTTCGGCTGTGGTCAGTACATAATACGTTGGGACGATATAATCAAGGAGGTCAAATTTAACCGGGGTGATGGTATGACCTTCAGCCTCAAGGAATTTAAAAAGCCCATGGACGGCCGTCCGGATCTCGGGATCCAGGGAGGGATGTTCCAGGCTTTCTGGAAAATATGCAATACGGTATTGCTGCTTGCTATTCAACTCCCAACTGTATGAGGGAACCGGTTCAGTGCTTACTGTACTATCGAAATCATCGGCACCCGCCATTACTTCCAGCATTAAAGCGGCGTCTGCGACAGAAGTTGAAAAGATACCGATCTGGTCAAAAGATGAAGCGTAAGCGATGAGGCCGTACCTGGATATACGCCCATAGCTCGGTTTTAGACCTACAATGCCACAGAAATCTGCAGGTTGCCTGACCGAACCGCCGGTGTCGCTACCAAGGCTTACCATGCAAAGACCGGCTTGCACGGCAACGGCGGAACCTCCTGAAGATCCACCGGGAACTCTGGTCTCGTCCAGGGCGTTCAGTACTTTTCCATAGCTGGAATGTTCGTTGGAAGAGCCCATCGCAAACTCATCACAGTTGAGCGATCCGATGATGATGGCGTCTTCTGCGAGCAACCTTTCTACAGCAGTGGCAGAATATAATGATTTGAATCCTTTGAGGATTTTCGATGCGGCTGTAACCTGGTGACCTTCATAGCAAATGACATCTTTGATACCGACGACCACGCCAAAGAGTTTACCTATGGACTCACCGGATTTCTTCCTGTTATCCAACTGGGCTGCCCTTTCAAGCGCTTCGGCTTCAAAAACTTCTATGAAAGCATTAAGCTGTGATGTTGCTGCAATGCGGGAAAGATAATGTTTGACCACAGTGGTACACTCAAGGGTACCTTGTTCAATTTCATCATGAAATTGCTGTATTGAACGGTGTTGATACAAGCTGAGGTAGGAATTTAAAACACTAGGATGAGACCTGTTCTTTATTGTCTTTTTCTGAAATGCCTTCCTCAATCTCTTTTTTCACGTTGGATTTTGCATCGTTGAATTCACGTATGCCGCGGCCAATTCCCCTCATAAATTCGGGAATTTTGCGACCGCCAAAAAGAACGAGTATGGCAATGACAATGATGATCCATTCAGTTCCCCCGGGCATGCTTAAAAGTAATTCGCTGGATAACATTTTTATCAGTTTATCTGTGTGAAGATCAAAGTTAGAATTATGAACCCATACAGTCAAAACAAAAACGGGAGCCATGGGCTCCCGTCTGTTAAAATATTTTGATACCGAATTATCTAACTCGTTTTTCTTTGATCCTTGCGCTCTTACCACTCCTGCTACGCAGAAAATAAAGTTTAGCGCGGCGAACCTTACCAGCCTTATTCAGGACGATCGACTCGATATTGGGTGAATTGACCGGGAAGGTCCTTTCTACTCCGATAGCATCTGACACCTTGCGCACGGTAAAGGTAGCCGTTGCACCCTGACCCTGACGTTTGATCACATCACCCTTAAAGCTCTGGATACGCTCTTTATTACCCTCAATGATCTTGTAGTTAACGGTAATATTGTCCCCCGCCTTGAATTTAGGGACTTCTTTGGTAACGGTCAATTGGGCGTGTACGAAATCTATTGCGGGATTCATATCCTTGAAATTTGGACGGCGAAGGTAGGGGAGAAATTTGGCTGCGCCAAATTTAATGTGATTAATGTGGGGAATGTGATCAATGTGGGGGAATGATGAGGGGAATGTGATAAATGTGGGGAATGAATAAGGGGAATGTGGTGAAACTCAGGGAACGTGCATTTGTCACATTCTCGCATTCATTCACCACATCCCCCACATTTATCGCATTCATCACATTGTCGGATCAAGGTTACCGCGCAACATTGACAGTGCGCTTTTCCCTGATGACGGTAACCTTGATCTGACCCGGGTAGGTCATTTCATTCTGGATCTTCTGGGCCATGTCAAAACTGATCCTTTCTGAATCACTGTCAGATACTTTATCGG
>JANMHK010000192.1:0-27602 GCA_031375135.1 Sphingobacteriales bacterium
GGTGATTTCCCGATCTGTGTTGTGCCCATGATGTACCAGGATCTGGAGTGGCATGATGTGCCGTTCTGGAATTATTTCTGCCAGATCAGCGATTCCACTACATCCTATGGTTCTTACTCGGGAGCTGTCCCCAACGAGAAGATCACCTGGGGTAAGCTCGATATCAATACGCCGAAGTATATCATTGAAAGTGATGCAACCATTGTGGCGCCGCTCATCTTCGCTTATATTCTCGGTTTATAATCAATTGGCTAATTAGCTCATTGACTGATTGGCTAATTGAAAAGACTGATACAAACGTATCAGCCTTTTCTTTTTTTCTGTCAGGATATAATTAGCTAATTAGCCAATTAGCTAATTAGTCAATGTCTACGGTCAAACCTGTTTTCCCTCCGGTCGAACTTGTCTTCCTTACGGTCAAATTTGTCTTCCCTGCGATCCCTCACATCTTCCCTGCGATCAAATTTATCCTCTATCCTGTCTCTCCGTCCGCCATCATGCAAAGCATCTCTTTTGTCTTCCCTGCGATCGTGAATGTCCTCGCGGTGGTCGCGCTTGTCTTCTTTACGATCCAGCACATCTTCCCTACGGTCACGCACATCTTCGTGCCTGTCCCTTGCCTGGGCTTTACTGAACTTTGGGTGCAGATTAGGGTGTTTAGGTTGTGCAACGGCTGTGTTCATTGCAAGGGCAAAGGCCAGGGAAAGGATCCCAAAGAGTACGGAAGTTTTAATTTTCATGGTGTAGGTTTTATTTTTTAAATCTCTTACCTATCCATAGACCTTGTTCTGTTCCCGAAGTTTAACGGCCCCCTAAGATTTCTTTTCAATTTTCTTTTTCTCATTTATAATCCGTTGATTTCCGGAACTTAGCGATATTCATTCCTGTTAATCGAACACATGAAAAATTTCGCACGCAATTTTCTTCTGGCCGCCTTCCTCCCGATTTTCGGCTCCCAACTCCAAGCCCAAACAGCAGTACTGGTAAAAAACGGGATGTCAACTTACCGGATCATCCTTCCCGCAAAGCCAGACTCTAACGAAGCCAAAGCTGCAACGGCCATACAGAAATATCTGAAAGAGATCAGTGGCGCCGTCTTACCCGTCGCGAATACCCCCGGCAGCAAGCATCGTATCTATATAGGCAGCGCATCACCCCTTTATAAGGATCTTACGAAAAACAGTTTCAGCTGGAGAATCGATAAGAATGGCCTGCATATAGCCGGTGCAACACCCTATCAAACGCTTGAAGCCAGCTACGCATTCCTGGAACAAGCGCTGGGCTGCAAATTTCTTACTCCTTCCGTAGAGTATGTCCCCCGAAAAGCAAATATCGTTCTGACGGTTGCCGATGATTTTTCTTACAACCCAAAGATCTCTACCCGCACCGTCCATGCCAGGTTATTTTATGACGATCATGAGTTTGCAGCTAAACGCCGGGTTACCACGGAGGGCTTTCCAACTTTTGTCCCCGACGCGCGCGTGCATAGTTTTCACAGGTTCATCCCGGAGAAACAATACTATCATTCAAACCCTGAATACTATGCATTGGTGAAAGGGAAACGTCTTCCGACCCAACTTTGTCTAAGCAATGATACCGTGTATCGCATGGTTCGCGATTCGGTAAAAGTTTTCTTTGCACGTTATCCAAATGCTCAAGTGATCTCTGTAAGCC
Source organism: Sphingobacteriales bacterium (assembly GCA_031375135.1). GTDB lineage: Bacteria > Bacteroidota > Bacteroidia > Chitinophagales > Chitinophagaceae > Pollutibacter. The sequence goes on from JANMHK010000192.1 coordinate 1,675, forward strand.
AGGACGATAACACGCAGTACTGTACCTGCGATCGGTGCGCAGCAGTTGATAACAAAGAGGCTACCCCGGCAGCTTCCATGATCCTGTTCGTAAATAAGATCGCGCGCGCATTTCCAGACAAAACCATTTCCACCCTTGCCTACCAGTATACCCGACGCGCACCAAAAACCATAAAGCCTGAAAAGAATACCCTGATCACTCTTTGTTCAATTGAATGCGACAGAAGCGGGCCCATCGCTGAAAAATGTAAAGACTTCGAAACGGACCTCAAAGAATGGGGAGCACTGGGTTCAACGATACAGATCTGGGATTACACTACCCAATTCACGAACTTTCTGGCACCTTTTCCGAACCTGGAAACCCTTAAGCCCAACGTCAATCTGTTCGTCAACAACGGTGCCAACTGGATCTTTGAACAACACAGCCACAACCCCAGCGATCTCTATGAAATGAGGTGCTATATCATGTCAAGATTGCTATGGGATCCTTCCCTGTCTTATAACGAACTCCTTAACGAGTTCAGTAATGCCTATTATGGAGCAGCGGCACCGGCAGTTGTGAAATATGTGAACGAACTGCACGCCGCCATCAAAGCATATCCAAAATTCTTCCTTTTCCTGTATGGTGATCCAGCCCAGGGTTTTGACAGTTGGTTAAGCGGCGACAAACTTTTTGCATGGAACAAGTTGTTCGATAATGCGGAAGCATCCGTTTCTATAGATCCAGCTTTGATCGGCCGACTTCATGCGGCGAGGGTAGGGCTTGATTACGCCATTCTCGAATACTATCGCTTGAATAAAGAACCCTACCTGCTTAGTGATAGAGCAGCCATCGAAAAAAGACTGGCCCGGTTTGAACAAACTACACTGGACAATAAAGTACAGGTGATGAACGAAATGGGACTCCCTAGAACGGATTATATCAATGGGTATAAGAAATTGCTCAACAATATATCTTCAGTAAATCTTGCAAAAGGAGCGCAGGTGACGGTAAAGAATAAGCCCGTTAAATATGCAAAGGAAGACCCGCAAACGCTTGTAGATGGCGCTTTTGGCGGCTGGAGTTTTTATGCCAACTGGTTAGGGTTCCTGGATACCCTTGACGCGACCATCGACCTGGGTAAAGACCAGCAGTTCAGTACCATTTCGATCTCCTTCCTGCAAGTGACGAACCACGTAGTATTCTATCCAACACGGGTTATATTTCAGACTTCTCTGGATGGTAGAAATTACAGCACCGTGGAAACCGTCGAAAATCCATATCCGCTGACGGCTCAGAGCAAGATCAATGATATCCATAATTTCTCAACCTCACCCCAGACCCTTCAGGCAAGATATATCCGGATCATAGGAGAGAATATGAAGTCTCCCCCTTATTGGCATCATGCAGCAGGTACAGGCGCCTGGATATTTGCTGACGAGGTGGTAGTGAAATAACTGACCAAAAAAAGAGGCTGTCTCATTAGAGACAGCCTCGATCAATGAAGTCGTCAATGATCTTTCAAATCATCTGCGCATCGGCGGCAATTCCAGATCACGTTTGATCTGGTTCTCCCTGTTGGCCATTTCCCATCCGGTATAAAATACAAGCTGGGCGCGCTTCTTGGTCAGCATATAATTGATTTTATCAGGAGTATCCGTGGGTTTATGATAATCTGCTTTCAACATGCCATCATAATAGAAGATCACAGGGATCCCTTTTGCTGCAAAATTATAATGATCACTTCTGTAATAGATCTGCTCAGAATCGTTCGGATCATTGAACTTATAATCCAGGCTCATTTTGGAATACTTCTTATTTACTGCTTCACTGATAGGCTTCAGGTCCGTGCTCAGCTTGTCATCACCTACTACATAAATATAATTCAGGGTATCGGCCAATTTCCTTTCGGTATCTACCCTGCCAATCATATCAATATTCAGATCCGCAGTTAATTTTTCCATCGGAATGGTTGGGTTGTTTGCGAAGTATTCAGAACCCCAGAGGCCTTTTTCTTCACCACTCACTGTCATGAACATCACATTCCTGCGAGGGCCCTTACCTGCTGCCTTGGCCGCTGCAAATGCCTGTGAAATTTCCAATACACCCACAGTTCCTGAACCATCATCGTCTGCGCCGTAATAGATCACGTCCCCCATTTTACCAAGGTGATCGTAGTGGGAAGTAATGATCAGCCATTCGTCCTTCTTATCCGTTCCTTCTATATAACCCAGCACATTGGTGCTTTCAAGCCTTAGTACAGATTTGTTCAATTCTAAAAGTACGTTGGCTTTATAAACCTTTGGCTCCACTTTGGCCAGCTTGCCCTGTTGTACCAGATTGCCCCATTCGCTGCCCGCGATCGCTTCTGCAAACTTTGGAGAAATGGAGTATACGTTTGCATTCTGTTGGGGCGCGTAAAGGTTCGTATACATGTTGCCTACTGCAGGCATTGCCTGACGGGGGAAACCACCACCAACGATAAGGATCACAGCGGCACCTTTCTGATTGGCGGCACGGATCTTCCCATACATTCCGTTTGGCGCCATAAATCCTCTCCTGGTTGTTTTATAACCTGATGGTGCACCATCCATGATCAATACAGCTTTGCCCCGCACATCCATCTTTCCATAATCATCATAAGCGGAATCGACGATGCCATGGCCAACAAACACCACCTCTGACAGGTAGCTGCTCGCGCTTTTTGCCATCTGCAAATTGGGCTGGAAATCCTGGTTCAATTGGAATTCCATATTATTCACCATGGCCCGTGTACTGTTCAGTGAGTCTTTATAAACCGGATAGGCCTGCTGGTAGCTGCCTTTGTTTCCAGGTAGGAGGCCTATTGACTTGAAATGATTTTCAATATAGGCTGCAGCTTTGCGCTGGCCTTCAGTCGCGGTTTCACGACCTTCCATATCCTTTCCGGCAAGGATGTAAAGATGGGTGCGAAGATCATCTTCAGTAATAGTTTCTGCATATTTAGCAGGGTTCACCGATTTCTGGGCAAATCCTACTGATGTTGAAATCAATAGCGCACTTAAGAACAGTAATCTCATGTTTTATTGTATTAAAAGTGAGGCGAAAGGTACTATAAATGACCCTTGATGTAAGTCATGGAAGCTATTTTACCAGAATTTTTGATGAGTGGTTGAATCCAGTGATGCTCAACAAGCGATCTTACCCACACGGGTAGCGTGTCGGCCACCTTCAAAATTAGTGCTCATGAAAGATTCGATCATTTGAATGGAAAGATCCAGCGATACATACCTGGCCGGGATACAAATGATATTTGCATTATTATGTTGTCTTGCTAAAGCTGCAATGGGCGCGTTCCAACAAATAGCAGCCCTGATTCCCTGGTGTTTATTGGCCGTGATGGCAACACCATTGGCAGAACCACAAAGTAGAATACCAAAACTGCATTCTCCTTTTTCAACAGCCTCCGCCAACGGATGGGCAAAATCCGGATAGTCCACCGATTCTTTGCTGTGGGTGCCGAAATCGCGAATATTCAAACCCATCTGGGAGAGGTGTTTTTTCAACTCTTCTTTGTAATCAAAACCCGCGTGGTCACATCCGATCGCTATCGGCTGGAAAAGATTGAATTGAGAATGAATATCCATAGTCTATTTTTTAGATCCGTTTCCGGAACACAATTTACAACCTCATGAGGTTATTGCCACTCTTCCCATTTCTTTTCAGCAGCTTTATTTACACGTGCTGAAATAAGAATGGACAATTCATATAACATCACTAACGGAATAACCACGATCAACTGGCTGCCCCAGTCGGGCGAGGGGGTAATGATCGCGGCAATGACCAAAAGCGCTACATAGGCGTATTTTCTGTAGGTCCTCAGGAACTTTGGAGTAACAAGCCCCATCTTTGACAGGATCCATGATGCCATGGGCAGTTCAAAGGCCAGTCCTGCTCCTAGCGTAATATCGATCAGGCTATCGAGGTAATCGCTCAACATAGGGCGATATAAAAGGATGCCCTGGGTACCGATCTTATAATTGGCCAGGAAATTAAAGGTAAACGGTGCCATCAGGAAATAACCGAACGCAGCACCCATAAAGAAGAACAGGGATATCCAGAAGATGACTCCTCTCGTGTAGTTCAGTTCTTCTGTCTTTAGCGCAGGTTTCACAAAGCGCCAGACTTCCCAAAGCACGTAGGGCAAGGCGAACAGAAGGCCGCCGGCAAATGCAATGGTAATGCTGGACATGAACGTTCCCGAAACACTGGTCACCTGCAGGTTCAGCTCCATGGGCGGCATACAAAGCGAATCACCCATATGAAGTTTATGGCTAAGGGAACATAGAACGCGATAGGAAATAAAATCGTTCCGCGTTGGACCCATGATGACATTGTCGAAGATCCAATCGATAAAAACAAAAAACAGGATGCCAAATACCAGAATGGCAAAAATAGATCGTACAACATGCCACCTCAGCGCTTCCAGATGGTCAATAAAACTCATCTCCGCATCATCTGCATCCTGACCCCTGATCTTTTTAAAAAATGATTTTCTACCTGATTCTATTTCCGCCACTATCTGTTATTGAGTGTCAAATTTAATGATTAAAGAATTCTAATCTTGGGATTCTCGTTCCCTGATCTTTTTTATCGGGCGGCAAAACACAGAATTTACTGCAAAACCTTCATTTTAACAGTTTCGATGCGGGTGTCGCTCACATTAAGGATCTCAAATTCGAAATCATCTATGATGATCCTTTCCCTTTCCAGCGGTATTTTCTCATGCTGATGAATAATAAAGCCTGAAAGGGTTTCAGAATCGCTATCTGGAAGGTTGAGGTTGTATTTCTGATTGATATAATCTAATTCGAGCCGGCCCGAGAAAATGTATTCCTTGTCGGCAATGTGCTTTTCCACGAATTCCTCCGTGTCATACTCATCCTGGATCTCGCCGAATATCTCTTCCAGCAGGTCTTCCATGGTGATGATGCCCGAAGTGCCACCGAATTCATCCACCACCCAGGCGATGCTTTTCCTTTCGCGGGTGAATTTATTGATCAGGTCAGTCGCACTCATGCTCTCAGGTACCGCTGGTATGGGCAAGATGACCGATTTGATGTCCGTAGGTTTCTTGAATAGCGCAAGCTGGTGTACATACCCCAGAATATTATCAATGTTCTTTTCATATACCACTAACCGGCTCAGCTTGGTATCGATGAATTTCCGCTGTAGCATATCGATCGGCGCATTTACTTCCACGGCTTCTACCTCTTTTCTCGGAACCAGGCATTGCCTGATCTTTATATTCGGCAACGAGAGCGCCGCTTCAAAAAGTTCGGTGTTGAGCTCGGGATTGTCTTCCGATTGCTCCCGGGTTTGTAAGATGAATTGCTCCAGGTCCACGCGGCTGAAGGCCTCTTTTTCATTGTGCAGCCTTACATTGAAAAGGTATTTGAGGATCCATTCCGCCAGCGATACAAAAAATGAAGCGACAGGATAGAGCAGTCCGTAAAAGAAATTCACGAGCGGTGCAAAAAATGAAAGCAGGGTATCATTCTTTGCCCTGAATAGTGCCCGGAAACTGAACTTCACAAACACCATGATGATGGTGGCCAGCAGAATGTCAAAAACAATATGGATATAGATAAAATACGACCGTGCTTCTTTCACAAAAAATCCTTCAGCCCAACCCCACAGGGAAGTAAAATACTCGCCTACAAGTACACTATAAATAATAGTGACCAGGTTGATACCGATCAAAGTGGTGCCAATAAATTTTGCAGGGGAATCAAGAAACTCGGACAGAATGCGGCCGCTTTTAAGACCTTGTTTTTTCTTGAGTTCGATGGAGATCTTGTTCGCAGATACAAATGCAACCTCTATACCGGCAAAAAAACCGGCCATAAGCAACGATATACCAATACACGCCAGGATAAGCGAATCCATATTCAAATATACTCGTTATTCTTGCGAAATGAAGGCCCGCACTAATTTTTCAGCCTCTAAGCAGGCATCTTCAAGCACGTTATTATAGATCACGTGAGAGAACGAATGGCTGAAACTCAATTCATAAGAGGCTTTGTTCACCCGGGCCTGTAAGCTTTCTTCGCTTTCTGTGCCCCTGTTCTGCAGCCTTCTTTTCAATTCTTCCACGGAAGGGGGCTGTATGAAAAGTGACAACACCGACTTAGGAAATTGTTGCTGTACGTGGATGGCTCCTTTCACATCGATATCCAAAACAGGCACTTTACCCAGGTCCCAGATCCTTTGCAATTCAGCTCTTAACGTGCCGTAGTATTTTCCTTCATAAACCATTTCCCACTCCACGAATGCATTATCCCTGATCTTTTGTTGAAAATCATCTTCGTCGAGAAAGTAGTAATCAACGCCGTTCTTTTCGTTGCCCCTCGCTTTGCGGGTAGCAGCGGAAACAGAGAAGACCAGCTTGTCCGGAAACGTTTTCAGCAGATGCCTTGTGATGGAAGTTTTGCCCGAGCCAGAAGGGGCAGTAAGTATAATAATTTTCATTTCAATTAGTGTTACTTGCGAACGATATCTGCGCCCAGTGCCCTTAGCCTTTCATCAATTTGCTGATATCCCCTGTCGATCTGTTCGATATTCTGGATCACACTTTTGCCTTCTGCGCTCAACGCTGCGATCAGCAGAGATACACCAGCACGGATATCGGGGCTGCTCATGGTAATGCCCCTGAGTTTCTGTTCACGCTCGAGGCCGATCACGGCAGCACGATGGGGATCGCATAAGATGATCCGGGCACCCATATCAATCAGTTTGTCAACAAAAAATAACCTGCTTTCAAACATTTTCTGATGGATCAACACGCTGCCTCTTGCCTGCGTGGCAACCACCAATATGATACTGAGCAAATCGGGTGTAAAGCCTGGCCACGGATGATCATATATCGTGAGTACCGAGCCATCTATAAAAGTCTGGATTTCGTAAACTTCCTGCTCAGGAACAAAAATATCATCGCCCCTGAACTCCAGTTCGATGCCGAGTTGCCGGAATTTTTCAGGGATGACACCAAGCATATCGATACGGCAGTTCTTTATCGTGATCTCACTTTGGGTCATGGCCGCCAAGCCAATAAATGACCCTATTTCGATCATATCAGGCAACATGGTGTGGGTAGTGCCACCAAGTTTTTCAACGCCATCAATATGGATCATGTTAGATCCAATGCCTGAAATTTTTGCACCCATCCTATTCAGCATCGCGCAGAGTTGCTGGATATAAGGCTCACATGCCGCATTGTAAATCGTGGTCCTTCCTGAAGCCATAACGGCGGCCAGGATGATGTTCGCCGTACCAGTTACACTGGGCTCGTCGAGCAAGAGGAAGGTGCCCTTAAGTTCTTTGGCAGTGAGGTGAAAGAACCCGTCTTCCGGATGGTAAGTGAAATCAACACCCAGCTTTTCGAAGGCGATAATGTGCGTGTCCAACCTTCTTCGGCCTATTTTATCTCCGCCGGGTTTTGGTATGAATGCTTTTCTGAAACGGGAAAGAAGGGGTCCTGCAGTCATCACGGCACCCCGTAATCGTCCACTTTTTTGCATGAATACCTCGCTGTGGAGATAGTCCATGTTGATATCATCAGCCTGAAAAATGCAGGTGCTTCGGGAAATGCGGTCCGTTTTTACGCCCATCTCGCCGAGTAACTCTATAAGCAGGTTAACGTCCAGTATGTCGGGGATATTCCTGATCTCAACAGGCTCGGAAGTGAGTAGTACCGCGCAGATAATCTGCAGGGCTTCATTCTTGGCACCTTGGGGTATGATTTCGCCCTTCAGTTTTTTACCACCGTTGACTTCAAATGAGAACATGTAAATGCTAGATTATTTAAACCGTTTCTTGTTGAACTTCTGTTGTGGACCGCGGTTCTTATTCTGGCCTTGCCTGTTTCCACCTGGGCCTTGTACGCCGCCACTATTATTACTACGGTTGTCCCTGAAATTGCCGCCCTTGCTGCGTTTTACAAACCTGTCGTCACGCTCACGTTCCCTGAACATCTTAACAAACGGGGTATTGGTAAAATCCAGTTGGCCCTTTGTAATACTGTTCAATTCGCCGCGGATCTGGTCGTCCTGCGCCATTTCTTTATGCCAGTTGCTATAAGCAAGTTTCATATAATAAGCAACTGCATTGGCAAATCCTGCACGTTTATCGGGGTTCTCTTCTTTCAGTGCTTTATCAATCACCAATTCGAGATTCTTGCCCAAATGGGAAAATTTGGGATATCGCTTCGGGTAAGGGAGGGGAGCCGGTTTTGCTTGTAATTTCTCCCTGGTAGGGATGGGATAGGGACTTTTAACGTCAAGTTTAAAGTCGGATATCAGGAAAAGATGATCCCAGAGCTTATGCCTGAAATCCTCCACATTCTTAAGATGCGGGTTGAGAAAACCCATCAATTCGATCACATTGGCCACATTGGCCTGCCTCAGTTCGGGGTCTTCAATAGTAACGATATGATCGATCATTTTCTGAATATGGCGGCCATATTCCTTCATCACCAGGTGATTGCGTGATGTATTGTATTCCATAGAAGTCATATTGGCAAATATATCCATTTTAATTTGAGAATCAGATAATGCGGAAATGCCCGGTTGACGGTGCATTTCCACATTTTTAACCTTATTGCCTGTTCAGTAGCAGCCTTTTTACGGATTGCTCCCCCGTATTCGTGTTTCGCACCCTTAGCCAGTAGTTTCCGGAAGGCAGCTGGGAATCTATCACAAATTGCAGATTGTTCATGGCTACCGCCCTCGTGGTCCGCATCTGTAGGGTCTGGCCTGAAAGATTAACAAGCTCGATCACCATATTTCCTGTCTGGGCAGATTGGAAACTGATCATAATGTTATTGGTGGCCGGGTTGGGATAAATGGAAGGATTCAGCTCACCTGACTCGCCAAACGAAAGTCCCTGTACCTGGGTATAACTCTCTTTTTCACCGGTCTCAAGTTGCTTCACCCTGTAAAAGACTTTGCCCTTCAAATTGCCATCGGGTTCATAACTGTATTGATAATTCCTAATGCCGGTGCCCTGCGCGTTCATCATCGCAAGCGAATTGAACTCGCGGCCGTTTCTGCTCCATTCAATGATATATTTATTGGCAGCGCTTTCATTTTCAGTGGTCCAGCCGATGTTTACTCTCCTGCTGCTTTTTTTAACACTGAAATCGCGCATACCCGATTTGAGAATCGCACTTGGGCAGAAATAATATACCACGCGTACCGTAACCTCGCTGACTGATGCTACATCTAGTCCGTAGTTGTCGTTGCCCGTGGTCATCAGGAAACTTCCGTTGTTGAAATAAGTATAGTCAATTGTTCCTGTCCCCAGGTATGGAACAACGTTGGAAGTGGTTTGGGCGATGATGCGGGACTTGAAAACCGTATCCGGGCCAATATGGACAGCAGTATCCGGGTCCACGCCCGCCTGGCCCAGATCAAAAGGTCCATAGATCCGTGTGGTGCTTGAGGTGGGTGTAATGCCCGGCCCAGTGAGGGTAGTTACCCTTGTATACACCATGTTGTAAGTAACCCGAGTATTGGTGTCCCTGTTTACCAGGTCCATGTTCAGGATGGTGTTGACAACTGCAGAACTTCGAACACAATTGAGTGTGCCTACTGTGGGATCGAACTTGTTGAAGGTTAAGACACTGTTGAATGGAAGAATGCCGCTAAGGGTTTGTTCCTGTACCACGGAGTCGATCACGAAGCCAGGTGAACATGTAGTGCATTGAGCCTTTGATCGTTGTGGAAAGATTGCGCACAAACTTACAATACCCATTAATAGGTAGAATTTTTTCATGGAGTGGATTTTAAATGTTCAGTACCGAAGATAAAAGTACTGTGCAATAATGGCATTGTCAATAGGAACGGGGCTTTTAAAGTCTCCCCCGACTGATTTTTTTTGCAGTAATTTTGTAAGAGGTTGATTGTATGAGAATTGCGATAAATGCACGTTTTACAGGCCAACAAGTTACAGAGGGGTATGGTCGTTTTACTAACGGCCTCGTATATGCTATGTCGTTGGCAAACAGGGATGACAGCTTTATCATGATGCATGACCGGGCGCCGTTTCAAACCCCGGTTTTACCCGGCGATAATATCAGTGCCATGGTGAAAGGACCTGCCGCACGACATCCGTTGTTGTGGAAAATATGGTATGATCTGAGCATGCCTTCCATGGCGCGAAAATCAAGCGCGGATATCATTTTTTCGCCGGATGGGTTTTGCTCATTGAACTGTTCAATACCCCAGGTGCTTGCTATTCATGATCTTGCTTTTTTACACTATCCTTCCGGTATTAACAGTTTCTACCGTTCTTACTATCAGCATTATACGCCCCGGTTCATCCATAAGGCAAAACAGATCATTACCGTGTCCGCATTTTCCAGGGATAATATTATTCATCATTACCCCCGAGCAAAAGGGAAGATCACGGTGATTCCCAATGCAGCGGACAAGGGTTTCAAGCCTCTGGATTGGCAGGAAAAAGAACTTGTTCGCGCCCGTTACAGTGGCGGACAGGAATATTTTCTTTATGCCGGTGCCATTCATCCCCGCAAGAATCTGATCAACTTGCTTAAAGGCTTTTCATGGTTCAAAAAAAGACACCAGAGTAGTATGAAGCTTCTGCTGGCAGGTCGTATGGCATGGGGCACGGACGATTTTCAGAAACAATTGCAGTCATATAAATACCGGCACGACGTGGTTCTGGCCGGCTATTTACCGGATGAGCAGATGCAGGCCGTTATGGGTTCGGCCTATGCCCTCGTCTATCCCTCCTATTGGGAAGGCTTTGGTCTTCCTGTCCTCGAAGCGATGCAGGCTGGCATTCCGGTGATCACATCTTCGAATAGCTCCATGCCGGAAGTTGCCGGTGACGCTGCCATTTATAATGAACCTGCAGATGCGGAAGGTTGGGGAAAGTCAATGGGCCTGATCTATAAAGATGAAACGCTTCGTTCAGAGCTGATCAACAAGGGCCTGGAAAAAGCCAGTCATTTTAGCTGGGATAAAAGCGCTGCGGCCCTTCGCCAGGTATTCGATCAGGTCATTTAAGGCCGGGTAGTTTCAATTTGGGTTTACATCTTACCTTTGCCCATTAATTACGAATCATGAATCAATCTACTATTACCATAGATGTTGCGCTGGACAATGATAAGATCCCTGAGAAACTGAGCTGGCATGCAACACAAAGTTCCGCCCAGGAGCCACAGGATGCTAAAGCCATGATGTTATCATTCTGGGATGGCAATGAAAAGGCCGCACTGAGGATCGATCTCTGGACAAAGGATATGATGATGGATGAGATGGCCGACTTTGTCTATCAGAATATGATGACCATGGCGGATAATTTTGAACGTGCCACAAAGCAGGAAGCTCTTGCAAAAGACATGAAAACCTTCGCTAAAGCATTTATTAAAAAGTTCCAGCAGATACAGGAAAAGACCACTATTAATCCACAACCATAGTATATGTCACTTGAGAAACAGATAAACGACCAGTTGAAAACAGCCATGCTTGCAAGGGATGAAAAATCTTTGAGGGCGTTGAGAGCCATCAAAGCCGCCATCCTGCTGGCCAAAACCTCGGAAGGGGGTAATGGCGAGATCAAACCGGAAGAGGAGTTGAGAATGTTGCAGAAGCTCGTTAAACAAAGAAAAGATTCGGAAGAAATATTCAGGCAGCAAAACAGAACCGATCTGGCAGATAAAGAAGCCGAGGAAATAGTAGTGATCGAAAAGTTCCTGCCCACCCAGATGGATTCGGAAGAACTGAAGAAAGAATTAAAGCAGATCATTTCCGAAATTGGAGCTACTTCGCCTGCCGATTTAGGCAAACTGATGGGTGCCGCAACAAAAAAACTTGCCGGAAGAGCCGATGGGAAAACCATTTCGGCTATGGCAAAAGATTTACTCAGTTCATAAAAACATCATGACGATCGATCTTGTGTTCCTTTTCATCATCGTCTATGCCGCAATAAAGGGCTTTAAAAATGGGATGATCGGAGCTGCATTTTCTTTTGCAGCATTTTTTGTTGGACTAGCAGCAGCATTAAAGTTGTCGGCCGTAGTGGCAGAATATTTACAGAAAAGTTTTGATAAACCTGCTGCATGGTGGCCTGTTGTCGCTTTTCTATTGGTGTTCATATTGGTAGGATCGCTCATGAAAATGGCAGCGGGGCTTTTAGAGAAAGCACTTGATTTTGCCATGCTGGGTTGGGTCAACAAGATCTGCGGGTTTTTGATTTATGCCATATTGTACACACTCATTTTTAGTGTGGCTATTTTTTATTACGATCAGATCCGGCATATTTCAGAAGCCGCTAAGGAAGAATCGAAGGTTTATGCATATATTGAACCCTGGGGTGAGTGGACTATGCGGGCTTTGGGAACGATCATCCCGCAGTTCAAAGATGTGTTCGCCGATATGCAGGACTTTTTTCAGAAGGTAGGTCAAGACCTGAAGAAATGATCACTACACTGTATTCGCAATTTCAAAGGAAAAAATTACTTTAGCATTTAAGGGAGATATTTTGGTTTACGAGATCAAACAGACAGGCAAATTTCGGTACATTGAAGAAGGCGAGGGTGAACCCCTGCTTCTTCTGCACGGTCTATTTGGTGCGTTGAGTAATTTTGAAGGGCTCATCAGCTATTTTACGGCCCATAACAAAGTGATCGTGCCCATGCAGCCCTTGTTTGAGTTGGACCTGCTCCACACTTCTGTTGGGGGCCTGGCTAAATTCCTGAACAAGTTCATCGAAGCAAAAGATTACAGAAATATTAACCTGCTTGGAAATTCCCTCGGCGGTCATGTAGCCCTTGTTCATGTGTTGCGGCATCCGGAAAGAATCAGGTCCCTGATCCTCACGGGGAGTTCAGGCCTTTTCGAAAACGGCATGGGGGATACATATCCCAAAAGAGGGGACTATGAGTATATCAAGAAGAAAACAGAACTGACTTTTTACGATCCCAATACAGCGAGCAAAGAACTGGTTGATGAAGTGTATGAGATCGTGAATAACAGGATCAAAGCCATTAAGATCATCGCCCTGGCAAAAAGTGCCATTAGAAATAATTTAGGCGAGGAACTCGCGAAGATCAAAGTCCCCACCTTATTGATATGGGGTAGTAATGATACCATAACACCGCCATTCGTGGCAAGGGAATTCAATCGGTTGATTCCTAATAGTGAACTACACTTTATTGATAAATGCGGACATGCCCCAATGATGGAGGTGCCCGATGAATTCAATAATATACTTCACCTGTTCCTCCAAAAACTAAATGAACCCGCAGCTTTGGTAAAGTAAACGCGGCATGCAGCGCTTGTCTGCTATTTATCGTCTTATTCTTTTAATTCATTGATTGATTATTTAATTATGTTTTGCGGTCAGCTCATATCTTCCGACATCACACCCCTGAATTTGCAGGATACCGTAGGCTATGCCCTCGCCGTCATGGACGAGAAAAAGGTCAGCTCCCTTCCTGTGGTAGAAGGTGAAAAATACCTGGGGATGATCGACGAAGATGATTTGCTGGACTCTAAGGCGGATACCAAGCTCGTGGATGTTGCCGGCGAATTGATCGGACAGGCGGTGAGGCCCGGCGATTATTACCTGGTTGCCGTAAAGCTTTGTTATCTCTACCAGCTTGACATCGTTCCGGTTTCAAATGAAAAACAAGAATTTGAAGGGCTAATTACAAAAGATACCCTTTTCAGGCACCTCGCCCAGAAGACCGGATCTGATGATTATGGGTCAATGGTGGTGCTGGAAATGGAGAAGCAAGACTACTCGCCGGCTCTTTTCAACCGGATCGTTGAATCTAATGACGCTATTATTACTCAGTTGAACTCCTGGTCCGACCCCACTACCAGCCTCATGACCGTAGTCATCAGGATGAATAAGGAAGAAATCTCCGATATCGTCGCCTCCTTCCAGCGGCATGATTTTACAGTAAGGTATTATCTGGGCGAAGAGCTTTTTCGTAATGAATTGCAAAGCAACCTTGATCATTTGCTGAATTACCTTAATATGTAACAAACTTTTACCTTTCGCACGGATTGTTACTTTTGTAAAGTTCTATGGAGACTAGGGGAAAATATATTTTAATATTTCTTATCGCTGCTTGCTTCTCTGTTCCAGCCCTTGGGCAGGACAAGGGCGAACTGCCTGCCGTACCTATTAGCAAGGTACTGGACGAGTCTAATGTGACCATACGAAAGATCGAAATCGTTGGGAACAAAAAAACAAAAATGCATATTGTCGCCCGTGAGATCCCTTTGTTGGAAGGCCATGCTTACCCGATGTCATTTATCCTCAATGCTATTCAGAATGGAAGGCAGAACCTGATGAATACTACCCTTTTTGTTGATGCTTCAGTGGACTTCACGAGATGGTATAATGATTCGTTAGATATTCTGATCGACGTTAAGGAAAGATGGTACTATTTTCCATTCCCTATTTTCAAACCGGTTGACCGAAACTGGAACGTTTGGATAAACCAGTACAATGTCAGTTTTGACAGGGTTAATTACGGAGTGAAATTCCTCGGTAACAACATTACAGGCAGGAACGATAAATTGAACATCTATCTGATGAACGGGTACACAAGGCAGGTGGCCCTCACTTACGAAAATCCTTTTGTGGGGAAAAGTCTGAAACACGGTCTGTCATTTGAAATGTCCTTTTCACAAAACCGGGAGATCAACTATACTACCCGTGATAACCAGCAGGTTTTTTTCAGGGACTCCTCAGGATTTATCAGAAAGAAGATCGTCATCGGTGCGGGTTATTCTTACCGGAAAGGATCTCTGGAACGACATACCATTAAAGTCAATTACACCTTCGAGTCCATGTCCGATACCATCGCCGTACTTAATCCTAAATTTTTCGGTGGCGGCACATCCCACCAGGGGTTCCCTGAATTATATTACCGCTATCAATATCTGGGCGTCAACTATATCCCATATCCAACAAAAGGCTTTCGATGGGATTTCAGTTTTTTAAAACGAGGTTTTGGGGGGAACATGGACCTGTGGCAGTTTAATGCAAAAGCTGGAAAATACTGGAACTTACCCAAGAAATTCTTTTACTCTCTCCAGGCAGATGTTACTTTGAAACTTCCGTTTAACCAGCCTTTTTACAACCAGCCTATGATGGGTTATGGCGATAATTACATGCGGGGCATGGAATACTATGTTATTGACGGAGTGGCGGGTGGTATGATCAGAAACACCATCAGAAAACAGATCTTTGATATCAAGTTGAAGACCGGTATAAATTCCCGCACCTATGGAACCATTCCTTTCAGGATATACATGAAGGCCTATGGCGATTTAGGGTATTCTTATAATAAGAATAACGTGACGGGAAATAGCTTGACAAACCGGTTTTTATATACCGGTGGATTTGGTATCGATGTGCTGACCATTTATGATATTGTAATGAGATTTGAATACAGCTTCAACCAACTGAACGAAAGGGCACTGTTCCTTCATATGAACGAATATTAGTAGTTTACCACTAACATTGCAGCATGAAAATAGCTATTTACAGCAGGGGTGGGGAGAGTGTGGATGTAAATGATCTGAAGGTCTTGCTATCCGCACTTCACGAAGGGAAGTGCATTACCTACCTGTTCGCAAATTATTTTGAACAGGTAAAAGCATTCCTTCCATCACCCGATTTGTACGATAGTTTTTCAACCTCAGATGACCTGGATGATAGTTTTGACTGCCTCATCAGTCTTGGTGGCGACGGAACCCTGCTCGATACTGTTACCCTCATCCGGGATAAAAACATCCCTGTGCTGGGTGTCAATTTCGGGAGACTTGGTTTTCTGGCATCCCTTGGTAAAGAAGATATTCAAACTGCCGTTACTGCATTGATCGAAAGAACATTTGTGATCGAAAAAAGAACCTTGATCCATCTGGATTCAGATTCGCCGTTGTTTAACAGCACTCCTTATGCACTCAATGAATTCGCCATTCACAAAAGGGAGAATTCACCAATGATAAAGATTCATACTTACTTAAATGGCGAATTCCTGAATACCTATTGGGCCGATGGACTCATTGTTTCAACACCAACCGGTTCAACAGGATACTCGTTAAGCTGTAACGGACCCGTTGTTTTTCCTGAGTCCGGGAGTTTTGTGATCACGCCCGTTGCCCCACACAACCTCAATGTCAGGCCCATTGTAATACCCGACAATAATATTATTTCCTTTGAGGTGGAGGGCAGGATGGAGCAGTTCATCTGCGCCCTGGATTCCAGAAAAGAGACCGTTGATAAAAAAATTCAGCTCGCGGTAAGAAAAGAAAGTTTCACTATTAGTTTGATCAGACTTAATGAAAACAACTTCCTCCAAACACTAAGAAAAAAACTAGCCTGGGGTTTCGACACGAGGAATTAAGTATAAACAAAACCAATTAACAGACTATTTACATCATATTTTCGTTTTTTTGAGCAATGGTGAGGAAAAGCAGCTTACTGATTTTAGTATTATTCATTTGTTTTAAGATTTGTGCCCAGCCGCAAGCAACGGTCTATGAAGGTGAATTAGGCATCAGTGCAGGTATCGGTCACTATTTTGGTGATCTGAATAACAAAGCTGCCCTAAACCGACCCAAGATGGCGATCGGTGCGTTTTATCGCAAACAGGTTGGAAACTATATTGGAGTACGCCTGGGATTCCATTATGCTAAGCTTGGATATTCTGATATCTACAGTAAAAATGAATACCAGCTTAGAAGAAACCTCAGTTTCAATACATCGATCTGGGAACTGGCCTTGCAAGGCGATTTTAATTTTTTCAAATTTGAGCCCGGTAATCCCGATCACATGTTTACTCCCTATGTGACCCTGGGTGTCGGGGTTTTTGGTTACGATCCATATGCTTTCCTGAATGGGGAAAAGCAGTTTTTAAGGCCTTTGGGCACTGAAGGGCAGGGTAACGCATCTTACCCCGACCGGCAGAATTATGGGAACACGGGCTTTTGTTTTCCAATTGGTATGGGAATAAAATATAATATTAGTCCTACACTTAACTTTGCTTTTGAAGTCGCGTACCGCTTCACAAATACCGATTACATGGACGATGTTAGTTCAACCTACGCCGGTCCCGCAGCATTTACCTCCCAGACTCCCGCGTATTTCCTTCAGGACCGGAGCTATGAAACCGGTGCACCCATCGGTGCAGCAGGCCGCCAGCGGGGCTTCAGCTCTCAAAAAGACCAATATATCATCATTGAAGCCAGCCTTGCCATCGCCCTTAGCTCTTATCGCTGCCCTACGCCCAGACGGCAATTCTAAAAATCCTGCGGAAGAGTACTGCCAACTAAGAATATTTCATTAGTCATTTAGCCAAATAGATAATTTATCTTTGATTCATGTCCCTTAAGGATCAAATTAGTCCAGAAAAGCTTCCGCGGCATATTGCCATCATCATGGATGGTAATGGCAGATGGGCAGAAGAAAAGGGGCAGGACCGCCTCTATGGTCATTATCATGGTGTAGAGAGTGTGCGGAATATCGTGGAAGGATGCGCAGAATTAGGGATCGAATACCTCACCCTCTATGCATTTTCAACCGAGAACTGGGACAGACCCCTGCATGAAGTCACAGGCCTGATGGAGCTTTTAGTGGAAACCATCCGAAAGGAGGTACCCATATTAAATAAGAATAATATTCGCCTCCATGTGATCGGAGCCCTTGAGATGCTTCCAGAATATGCCCGCAAGGAACTCAATGAAGCCCTTGAAATGACAGCAGCCAATACGGGCCTAAACCTGGTCATGGCCCTAAGCTACAGCTCCCGTTGGGAGCTGGTGAATGCAGTGAAAAAGATAGGGGAAGACGTGAAAGCAGGGAGGATCCAGCCAGAAATGATCAACCAGGATGTACTGGAGCAATACCTTTCCACCAGTGAGTTCCCGGATCCTGAGCTCATGATCCGCACCAGCGGAGAGTTCCGGATCAGCAATTTCCTCCTTTATCAGCTCGCTTACGCCGAATTATACTTCACGTCCACCCGCTGGCCCGATTTCCGGAAGGAACATCTTTATGAGGCCATTCTGGATTTCCAAAAAAGGGAGCGTCGCTTCGGAAAAACAACCAGCCAGATTAAGACCGAGACCAGCGACCATTTGTCCTAAACGGCATAAAACAAAGGTGTTTTAACAAAGCATTCAAAGAAAAGCCGTTATTTTGCCGCCTAATTCGAAAATTGTAGAACCCGGATGCGCGTAATTGGTACTCTCCTTATTCTTACTGGTCTTTTACTCACTAAAAATACTGCCGCGCAGATCGATAGTATTCCGGTTAAACAAGACAGTTCTGCGGCTATGCTGGACACGTTGCCGGCTTCCGTAGACCCTGAATTGTTGAACATCCTGAATTCAAAAAATCCTAAGAAATACATCATTCAGGAAATCAAAGTAACGGGCGCAAAATTATTTGATCCCGCTATTGTTATTTCTGTTTCTGGTATGGCCGTTGGTGATGAAGTGACACTGCCGGGCGGTGATGTATTCTCTAAAGCTATTACGAGGCTCTGGGGCCAGAATATGTTCACCAACATCAATGTCTATATTACCAAGCTTGAAGGCAGGAATATATGGGTGGAGATTGTTGCTACTGAAAGGCCCATGCTTTCAGATTTCCGCTTTAAAGGCGTTAAGAAAGGGGAAGCGGATGAATTGAAAGATAAGATCGGCATCTTCCAGAACCGGGTTGTGACAGACAACATGAGGCTTAATGCCATAGAGAACATCAATAAATATTATGTTGAGAAAGGCTATCTCAATATCGCCGTTAATATCAATGAAATTCCGGATCCTAAATCAAATGGCAAGGTCATCTTCGAATTTGATGTCAATAAGGGTAAGAAGGTAAAAGTCGACAACATTCATTTCTTTGGAAACGAAGAGATTTCAGAACAGAAGCTTAAGGCCCAGTTGAAAGGAACAAAGGAGATGAGTAAGATCACCCTTTACCCTCCTGAAGTGACCAGCCCCTATGGCGAAGTGAAAAACCCTTCCTGGTCAGAATTCAGGAAGCAGAAAGGTTGGTATTATCCTTCCAAGATCCGCGATTATATAGAGCCATGGTTCCGGTTCAGGATGTTTGCCAACGCGAAGTTCAACGAAAAGAAATATAAGGAAGACAAGGAAAAAGTGCTGGGCTATCTGAACTCACAGGGTTTCCGTGATGCTCAGATCGTTGCAGACACTCAGTACATGAATGCAAAAGGCAACCTCAACGTTGATTTGAAAATTGACGAAGGAAACAAATATGTATTCGGTAACATCACATGGAAAGGGAACACAAAATATTCTGACTCCCTGCTGAATATGCTTCTTAATATTAAAAAGGGAGACACCTACAATTTGGCAACGCTGAATAAGCGCCTCGGCAAAGAGTTGTCGCAGGAAGGTGGTGATATCAGCTCTCTGTACATGGACTATGGTTACCTGTTCTTCCAGATCGATCCTGTTGAAACAGCCGTTTATAACGATACGATTGATTTCGAGATCCGTTTGAGGGAAGGTCCACAAGCCACCATTAAGAATGTAAACATTTCCGGAAACGATAAGACAAAAGAATATGTTATCCGTCGTGAACTAAGGACCGTGCCGGGTGAAAAGTTCAGCCGTGCTGACCTGATCCGTTCACAGCGTGAAATCGTGAACCTGGGTTATTTCGAACAGGAAAAACTGGGCTTGCAACCTGTTCCTAACCAGGACGATGGTACGGTAGATATCAATTACTCTGTGGTAGAAAAATCGTCCGACCAACTTGAGCTTAGTGCCGGTTGGGGAGGAGGTATCGGATTAACCGGAACCCTGGGCGTTACCTTCAATAACTTTTCGATCAAGAATATATTCCGGAAAGAAACCTGGGATCCACTTCCATCTGGTGATGGTCAGAAGCTTTCTATTCGTTTCCAGTCGAACGGTCGTTTCTTCCGTTCTATCAACGCCTCATTCACTGAGCCATGGTTGGGAGGTAAAAAAAGAAATTCACTGACCATCAGTGTTTTCAATAATAAATTCTCAAACGCCTACGATCCTAATACAGGGCGGTTCGATAAAAGATTCTCTGATTCTTCTTATCTTAAAACAACCGGTATAACCTTTGCCTTAGGTAAACAGTTGAAATGGCCGGATGACTTCTTCACCCTGGTCTATTCGCTCAATTTTATCAATTACAACGCTAGGAACTATCCCATCTTCCCTGGATTCAGTAATGGTAAGTCGACCAACATCAGTTTAAAGGTTGCACTTAGCAGGTCTTCCATCGATCAGCCCATCTTTCCAAGAAGCGGCTCAAACTTCGTGCTGAGCGGTCAATTCACGCCGCCCTGGTCTTCGCTGCGCGGCATCAACGAAGCTGATATCTTTAAGTTGGTGGAATTCCATAAATGGAGATTCAATGGTGAGTGGTTTGTACCGCTGAGTAAAGCTGCTGGTGCTGAAAAGAACAGGCAGTTTGTTTTACGGGTAGCCGTCAAATATGGCTTTATTGGCAGGTACACCTCCCAGTTGCCGATCTCGCCATTTGAGAGATTCCAGGTGGGTGACGCGGGGTTGACCAACAACTTTGGTGTATTGGGTTATGATATCATTGCACACCGTGGCTATCCTGTTTATGAATCTTCTGATCCTACCGTAAATCCGGATCAACAGCAGGCTTCGCGATTTTTTACGATATTCAACAAGTATACGATGGAGATCAGGTATCCCCTGGTTACCAATCCAAGTAGTACCATTTTTGGTCTGATGTTCTTTGAAGCCGCCAACGGCTGGTATTCATTCAAAGAGTACAATCCGTTCAGGTTAAGGCGTTCTGTAGGGGTAGGTATGCGTTTCTTCCTGCCGATGTTTGGTTTGCTGGGCTTCGACTATGGTATAGGGTTAGACAGGATCACAAACGGGGGTAAGATGAAAGACGCGTCAAGGTTCACCTTTATGCTGGGCTTTGAACCGGAATAACACTCATTGAATTATCTAAAATATACGCCATGAAAAAGTTGATCATTCTTGCTGCGTGCTTTTTGGCCATAACCGGCATTACCCAGGCCCAGCGTTACGCCATCATTGACACCAAATACATACTCGATAAATTACCAGAGTACAAGGATGCTCAAAAAAAACTGGATCTGCTCAGCGACCAGTGGCAGAAAGAGATCGATGCCAGGCAGGGTGAGCTGGACCAGATGTACAGGAACTTTGAAACTGAGCAGGTTATGTTGAGTGATCAGCTGAAGAAGAAGCGGGAAGATGAGTTGTTCAATAAGGAAAAGGAACTTCGGGATCTGCAGCGTAAACGCTTCGGCTTTGAAGGTGACCTGTTCAAGAAAAGGCAGGAACTCATCAAACCAGTGCAGGATAAGGTTTATAATGCCGTGCAAAAACTGGCTGTAGCAAGGCAATATGACTTCATTTTAGACAAAAGTGAAGGAATTACCGTTATCTTTGCCGACCCTAAACTGGACAAGAGCGATGATGTGTTAAAAGAAATTGGTGTTAAATAACTCCAAAACGGTTTCGGGAAGCAACTATAAAAAGAGTACAGGCTACTATTTATAACAGAACAAGAATTTTTACAAAACAGCAATCTACATGAAAAAGTTAGTCGTAATGGTATGCATCGCTGTGGTTGGCATGATTTCAAATCAAGCTTCTGCCCAAACCGCACCGATGAAAGCAGCATATGTCAGCGTTGATGAAGTGGTACAAATGATGCCCGAATACAAGAAAGCAATGGGCGATCTGTCACAGTTCGACAGCGCTTTGCAGATCAATTATGCAGAGACACTGCAAGAACTTAACAGGCAGGATAGCATCATGAAGACCGATTCATTGAAATGGTCAAATGCTCAAAAAACTGCAAAAAAAGAGAATATGAGAAAGCTGTTCACAGACCTTCAGGGTTTTGAACAATCATATCAGCAGCAAATGCAGGCTAAGAATGAGGAGCTCCTGGCACCAGTGGCCCAGAAAGCGAATCTTCTTATCCAGGACGTAGCTAAGGCAGCTGGTTACAGTCACGTATTCCGGAAAGAAGCACTTCTTGTTTACCCTGACGGGGACGACCTTCTACCCCTGGTCAAAAAGAAATTAGGTCCAAATGCTGTGGCTCCCGCCCCAGCTCAAAGGCCCACGATTCCTAAAAGATAATAACTGATATATCTTATTTAAAAAGGCGTCCTGCAAAACGGGATGCCTTTTTTGTTTTATTTTGGTGGTTTTACATCACTCGAAAGCATATTATGATTGGGGTCTTCGATTCAGGCTATGGAGGATTGACCGTTCTGCGGTCGCTGGTTAACAGACTTCCCGATTACGATTATATGTACCTCGGTGATAATGCACGCGCTCCTTACGGGACCCGATCCTTCGACACCGTTTATGAATATACCCTTCAGTCGGTCAAATGGCTTTTTGCGCGGGGCTGCCCCCTTGTTATTCTTGCATGCAATACTGCTTCAGCTAAGGCGCTTAGGACCATACAACAGAAGGACCTGCCAAAGCTTGAGGAGGGAAGAAGAGTTTTGGGCGTTATCAGGCCAACTACTGAAGTGATAGGCAAATACTCTAAGACTGGTGAGATCGGGATACTAGCCACTCCCGGAACGGTGAGTTCAGGGTCTTACCCGATAGAAATAGAAAAATTCTTTCCTGAACTCAAGGTATACCAGCAGGCCTGCCCGATCTGGGTGCCGCTGATTGAAAATAACGAGCACCAAAATGAAGGGGCCGACTATTTTGTTCAGAAATGTGTAAAGTCATTGCTCGGGAAATCTTCCCGTATTGACACCATCCTGCTGGCCTGTACACACTATCCGCTGCTCCAGGACAAGATTGCAGCAACTGCAGGCCAAAGTGTAAGGATCGTTAGCCAGGGCGAGATCGTAGCTGAAAGCCTGGCTGATTATTTAGAAAGACATCCCGAAGTAGAGCAAAAACTGGGTAAAAGGGGATCCAGGTCCTTTTACACCACTGATTCCCCTGAAGAATTTGACCGACATGCCGCTGGTTTTTATGGGGAAAATATCAAAACTGCCCGCGTCCACCTTTAATTCCAGACACCTGCCATTGGATAGATCTGCCGGTTAAATTCTTCTTTTTTATTTGGGTTGACCCGAATTTAAAATTACCTTTGCCGTCCTTTCACGAAACAGGGGTATGGTGACCTCTGAAAAAAGACAACAAAACCGGGTGTTCCGGGATTTTCAACGTGAAAAAATAAAGATATGAAACGTACATACCAACCTCATAGTAAGCGCCGTAAAACCGTTCACGGTTTCCGTAAGCGTATGGAAACAGCCAATGGCCGTAAGGTACTGGCTAGCCGTCGTAGGAAAGGTCGCCAGAAACTCAGCGTTTCTGATGAGTCAAAAGGGAAATAAGCCCTTCATTCTAAGCAAGATATTTACCCCGCACCAGGCTAAACCCTGTGCGGGGCTTTTTGTTTTGGTAACTTTGATGTATTGAAACAGTTCACTCTTTCAAATTCCGAACGCCTGAAAAGCAGGAAACAGATCGATCATCTGTTCGATGCCGGTAAATACTTTAATTCGGCTCCATTAAGGGTGATTTACGATTTGGAGAAGGAACCGAAACCCGATTCCCTTAAGTTCGGTGTTGGGGTGTCTGCCAAACATTTCAAAAAAGCAGTAGACAGGAATCGGGTCAAAAGACTCGTTCGTGAAGCCTGGCGCGTACAGAAGTTGCCACTCGCCAATCAGCTGAAAGAGAAAAACATAGCCATCAGGGTGTTCATCATCTATACCGGACGCGAACTACCGGATCACTTGTTGATCTCTGAGAAAATAGGATCAGCCATTCAAAGACTAGTTTTATTGATCAATGAAACAGATACTACGCTTCCTTAGCCTCCCATTCATTTTCCTTGTCAGGATCTATCAGTGGGTGATCTCCCCACTGATAGGCCCTAAATGCCGTTATACGCCTACTTGCTCCGAATACACGATCCAGGCTTTAAAGAAATACGGTTTGATCAAAGGAACCTGGCTTTCCGCAAAACGGATAGCGAGTTGCCATCCCTGGGGTGGAAGCGGGTATGATCCTGTGCCGTAGGGATTGGCTAATTGGCTAATTGGCGGATTGGCTAATTCTTTCGTTCGAAATAATTTCTTTTTCGCCTAGCTTCCAAAAAAAACGGATTGACAGATATTGAAATCCGCCAATCCGTTAATCCGATAATTAGTCAATTAGCCAATTGTCATCCGCCAATCCGTTAATCCGATAATCCGATAATCAGTCAATTAGCTAATTAGCCAATTAGCCAATCGATTAAAGCCTGCCCGCTACCTTGCTCCAATTAACCACATTCCAGAACGCATTCAGGTATTCAGCACGGCGATTCTGATATTTCAAATAATATGCATGCTCCCATACGTCAATACCCAGCAGCGGCGTTCCTTTCACCTCAGCAACATCCATTAAAGGATTGTCCTGGTTCGGTGTGCTGGTAACAGCCAGTTTACCGCTGGAATCTTTGATCAACCATGCCCAGCCACTTCCAAAACGAGTCAGCCCGGCATTATTCATTTTTTCTTTCAAACCATCCAGGGATCCGAAGGCTTCATTAATGGCATCAGCCAGCGCTCCTGTTGGTGCACCGCCCGCATTAGGAGCAAGACTTTCCCAGAAGAAACTGTGATTCCAATGACCGCCGCCGTTATTCCGTACGGCAGGTGAAATAGAACCTGCATTGGCGACCAGTTCTTCAATTGTTTTGTGTTCATTAGGCGTGCCCACCACTGCCTTGTTCAGGTTATCTACATAGGCCTGGTGGTGCTTACCATGATGTATTTGCATGGTAGTGGTGTCAATATGGGGCTCAAGTGCATCGTGGGGATAAGGCAGAGGCGCTAATGTAAATGCCATAGTAATATATTTTATAAATTTTTGAAAATGAACTGCTTCGGTTTCACAATTCGTGTGCCCTTTAGCGTAAGCAAAATTAAAGGCAATTGGTTGAAACAAAATCAGTTCAGGAATTTAGTTTATGTAGTTTTTTCCTTTTTGCCATATAAACCTTCAATTGCTCCTTGCTTTGCATGTTGTTTTTCACGGTCACGGTGTACCAGCCCACCGAGCCGGTAAAAGGTATCTTCTTTTTTTGGATATATTTTTCTACCCCTTCGTTCAGCTCGGTATATGTCAGTGAACGACCATCTTTCAAACAGTCTACAATAGCTGTTTTAAAAAGCTCGTATACATCCGGATCAATTTTGATGGATGACCCGGTATTGGGATTTACACAAATGGTTTTAGAGTTTGCCATCTAACCGTTTTTTCCTGAAAAATTCTTTGATCATGAAAGCGCATTCGTCGGCCATAACGGCACGGCTGATCTGCGTCTTGGGATGAAAAGGATAGGTTGTGCCGGTAATGCGGCGGTGCCCGTTTTTTTCGTCATCAGCTCCCCACACTATTCGTCCGATCTTGCTCCAATATAACGCACCCGTGCACATCAGGCATGGTTCAACCGTTACGAACAGGGTGGCCTCAGGAAGGTATTTCGCCCCCAGATGGTTAAATGCGGATGTTAGCGCGATCATCTCCGCATGGGCCGTTGGGTCGTTCAGCTTTTCAACCATATTGTATCCCCTGGCAATGATCCTGTTATTCATTACAATCACCGCGCCCACTGGAACTTCATCTTCCTCAAATGCAATGGCAGCTTCTTTGAGCGCCATCTTCATGAAATATTCATCTGTGTACATGCAGGAAGAGATTCGTAGCTTTAATGTAGGGAACTAAAAGACCTTGAAGGTATACATTTAAAGATAATCCTTATGAGTGCAGTGGTTAACCAAACATCAATGATCACAACAGCAAGCCCGGATCTTCCATCAGAGATTAGTAGAATATATCATAAACAGCTGGCCTATTTCG
>JANMHK010000270.1:0-4008 GCA_031375135.1 Sphingobacteriales bacterium
CCTTTCTACCCATATCGTTCAGGATGTGAGGGAATTATGTGTTGACATGGCCATTATTGATAATGGTACCCTGCTTTATAGTGGCACCACAGACGACGCATTGCAGATGATCAGTGGTAAAGTGTATGAGAAGCGAGTAGACAAAGCTGAGCTGACCCAATACCAGCAGCAATATAAAGTGATCTCCAACAAACTTGTCAGCGGCAAACCTCAGATCCATATTTTTTCAGGAGAGCATCCCGATAACGGGTTTGTTCCTGCAGAAGAAACCCTGGAAGATGTATTTTTCTCAAAGCTCCATTCACTGATCTAACCCATTACCATGTTGAAGTTTATCAAATTCGAATGGAAGCATTGGTTAAAATCACCCATGCTCTGGATCTTCCTCTTCATCAATGCACTGTTGGTTTTTGGTGCCGTAGGATCAGACCAGGTCCAGATAGGAGATGGATCAGGCAGTATTCACAAGAATTCGCCCCTCGTGATCCAGCAATACTATGGAGTATTCTCCCTGATTTGCCTGTTGATGACAACGGCCTTCATGTCGGCCACCGCCAACCGGGATTTTAGTTCCGGCATGTACCAGTTTGTATTTACCTCCCCCATTAGCAAGCGGGACTATTTCTTCGGAAAATTCATTGGCGCAGTTACCATCGCCATGATTCCCCTGTTGGGCATTTCTATTGGCGCCATCCTTGGACCCTTGATGCCTTGGGTGGAACCAGAACGTTATGGCCCGTTGCTATGGAATGCCCATTTGCAGGGCATCCTGGCCTTTGCCATACCAAACACCATCATCACCGGCGTGATCGTATATGGGCTCGCTGTGATCTTTAAAAACAATATTGTCTCCTTTGTGGGCTCCATGCTGATCCTGGTATTCTATGTGGTAAGCCAGGGTTATACCCGCGACATTGAAAGGGAATGGTTGTCGAACTTATTGGATCCCTATGGTACGCAGCCGCTCTCGCTGGCCGCTAAATACATGACGGTAGATGAAAAGAATGCACATGCTATACCGCTGACAGGGAATTTGCTCATCAACAGATTGATATGGGTAGGACTAAGTTTATTTCTGCTGTTCTTTTTCTATACCCGTTTTTCTTTCAGCCAGCGAAAAGAGCGCTCAAAAAAGAAAAAAATTGAAACAGATCAACAAGAGCCAATACACGAACAACAGCCAATCAAGTCTTTCTTGTCTAAGAACAAGCAGACCTTTGGATGGTCTACGCTTTCCCATTTGATTGCTTTTGAAACGAAATCAATTTTCAAGAACCAGACCTTTATTATCATCGTGCTGATTGGGATGCTCAACCTTATTGCCAGTATGAGCAGTTTTACCGGATCTTATGGGAGTTCAAGGTATCCGGTCACTTACGATGTGATAGACACCATACGAGGGGCATTTTATATGTTTCTTCTTGGCATTATTACTTTCTATTCCGGCGTGCTGGTTTGGAAAGACAGGGATGCAAAGATCTCAGAGATCAGTGATGTCACTTCGGTTCCCACTGTCTTTATGTTCATCTCAAAACTAGTTGCCGTACTGATCAGCATTTTCTTTGTGCTTTTGAGTACTATAATTGTGGGCGTTATTGTTCAGGCCCTGTTTGGCTATACCCGTTTTGAACTTGGCCAATATGCCATCAGCCTTTTGGTTTTTGATATGTTAGGGTTTTCATACATCGTGGTGGTAGCCCTATTGTTTCATTACCTGATCAATAATCGGTACATCGCTTATTTTGCTTTCGTTGCCTTTATGATCCTGAATACTTTTGTTTGGCGGGCACTTGAAGTAAGTACGAACATGGTCAGGTTCGGTGTCGGGCCTTCGGTCACTTATTCAGACATGAATGGATTCGGACCTTTTGTTACCGGAAAGATCTGGTTCGACATCTACTGGACGCTTGCATCGTTGATTCTCTGTGTTCTGGTTTATGCTTTCTACATAAGAGGGAAAGATACTGCCTTTGGTTCCAGAGCTAGATTGGCCATTGCCAGGATAAAACAAAACAGTTTTATCATGATTGCCCTGGTCATTTCTTTTGTGGCCTGCGCGGGTTATCTGTATTATAATACGAAGGTGCTGAACACGTATCACTCAAGTGATGAAATCGAAGATCGGCAAAAAGCTTACGAACTGACCTATCAAAAGTACCGCGACCTTCCCCAACCTAAATGGGTTGACCTGAATTATCAAATCGACGTGCATCCCAGTGAAAGGAACTTGTACGTGTCAATGAACGGATCAGTGGTCAACAAAACCACAGAACCTATTACCACATTTCATTTCACCCTTCCCGCCAGGATGGATACCATGGACATCGACATACCCGGAGCGAAGATCTTATTGAACGACAAAAAGCTACGGTATAGGATCTATCAATTGGCAAAGCCAATGAATCCCGGAGATACGATGTCCATAGGCATTCGGACCAGGAAAGAACATGCGGGCTTTGAAAATGAAGTGTCTTTTACCCAGCTCACCCAAAATGGCAGCTTTTTCAATAACAGCGATATAATATCGGGATTCGGATATTCGCCAGGGGAAGAATTAGCAGATAAGAATAAACGCAAGAAAATGAAACTTCCGGTCAGAAAAAGGATGCCGGTGCTCAACGAGGCCGACACGATATCCCGGGACAATTGTTATGTGGATATGGATGCTGATTTTGTAACGGTAAAAACGGTGATCAGTACCTCAGAGGATCAGATTGCCGTTGCACCCGGCTCCTTGAAGCGTGAGTGGAAAAAAGAGGGCCGGAGATTTTTTGAATATGAACTCGATCATCCCTCCCTGAATTTCTATTCATTCATATCCGCCCGTTACGAAGTGGCACGGGAAAAATTCAACGGAATAGATATCGAAGTCTATCATATTAAGGAGCATGGGTATAACGTGCCGAATATGATCGCCAGTATGAAGAAATCTTTGGCTTACTACACGGAAAATTTCGGCCCTTATTATCACAAACAGTGCCGCATCATTGAATTCCCACGATATGCAAGCTTTGCCCAGGCCTTTCCGGGCACCATGCCTTATAGCGAGGGCATTGGTTTTATAGCGGATCTCAGGGATGTTAAGGATGATGATATCGATATCGTCTTTTATATCGTTGCCCATGAAATGGGCCATCAGTATTGGGCACATCAGTTGGTGGGTGCCGAAATGCAGGGCTCGGAGATGATGTCTGAAACCTTTGCCCAGTATTCCGCTTTGATGGTGCTTGAGAAAGAATACGGCCGTGATAAGATGAAGAAATTCCTGGCTTATGAAATGGACGGCTACCTAAAGGGTAGGGGACGCGAGTTGGAAGCGGAAAGGCCACTCATGAAAACAGAGAACCAGGGCTATATTCATTACCAGAAGGGTTCAGTGATCATGTACTATCTCAAAGAAATGATCGGCGAGAAAAATCTTAACAAGGCTCTGGCGCAATTGATTAATGAACATGGATATAAAGCAGCGCCCTATCCAACATCCCTTTCGGCAGTGAGGGCATTTAAAGCCGTAACACCAGATTCACTTCAGTACCTGATAGAAGATATGTTTGAAAATGTGACGGTCTTCTCTAACACGCTTGTGGAATCAAGCTATAAAAAGATCGGCAGCGAATATGAAGTGAATATGACCACCCGGTCTGATAAATTTAGGGCCGATACACTCGGTAAGGAAACTCCCTGGCCAGTGAACGATTATATCGACATTGGTGTGTTTGGGGAAACTAAAAATAAGAAGGTGCTCGGCAAGCCGCTGGTAGTGCAAAGGGTAAAGCTCACTAAAGGAGATAATAGTTTTACGTTCAGGGTTAAGGAAAAGCCGGTTCAGGCAGGTATAGATCCTTACAATTATTTGATCGATCGAATCCCGGCAGACAATGTGAAGAAGGTAGCTTTGCGTGAATAGCCAGAACTGCTGCATAAATGGCCTACTATTTGAAGTTCCGGCCACCAGGAAAAATTTTTCCATCTTCCTGAAAAAGTGTCAGGGGTTTGTCCTGCCCAGGT
>JANMHK010000290.1:0-9008 GCA_031375135.1 Sphingobacteriales bacterium
GTGCAGGGTTCGTTGGTGATGTTTCCGATCTATGCATATGGCAGTGAGGAACAAAAAATGAAATTTCTTCCAAAATTGGCAAGTGGCGAGTGGCTGGGATGTTTTGGATTGACAGAGCCTGACCATGGCAGTAATCCTGCCGGTATGCTCACTCATTATAAAGATGCAGGAGATCATGTGGTGTTGAACGGAAGTAAGATGTGGATCAGCAACGCACCATATGCCCAGGTGGCGGTGGTTTGGGCAAAGGATGAACTTGGAGAAGTGCATGGCTTGATCGTGGAACGCGGCATGGAGGGGTTTACCACACCTACCACGAAAGGGAAATGGAGTTTAAGGGCATCTGCCACAGGGGAGTTGGTATTTGACCAGGTGAAAGTTCCCAAGGAAAATATACTTCCCGGCGTTAAGGGTCTGAAAGGGCCATTGAGTTGTTTGTCAAAGGCAAGATTTGGGATTGCATGGGGGGCGCTTGGCGCAGCGATGGATTGCTATGATACTGCATTGAGGTATTCGAAAGAGCGGGAACAGTTTGGTAAACCCATTGGAGCATTTCAGCTTCAGCAGAAAAAGCTGGCGGAGATGATCACTGAGATCACGAAGGGTCAGTTGTTGAACTGGAGGCTTGGGGTTTTAATGAACGAAGGCCGGGCCACGCCGCAGCAGGTGAGTATGGCTAAACGAAATTCCTGTGAAGTGGCTGCCAATATCTGCAGGGATGCCCGGCAAATGTTAGGTGGAATGGGCATTACGGGGGAATATCCCGTTATGAGGCATATGATGAACCTGGAAAGTGTGATCACCTACGAAGGCACGCACGATATTCACCTACTGATAACCGGGATGGATATAACGGGATTCAATGCTTTTGGATAAGAAGGAAATTAGGCCATATGAAAATATTCTTTATTGGATTCATGGGTTCAGGAAAATCAACCTGGGGTAGGCTCATAGCAGAGCAATTAGAAATACCTTTTTTTGATCTTGACGATCTTATTGAAAAGCGGGTCAATATGAAAATCAATGATATCTTTGACCGTAAAGGTGAAAGCTATTTCCGTAAGATCGAGGGTGTGTGTTTGAGGGAGTTGCATGAATTGAAGGATTTTGTTCTTGCATGCGGCGGCGGGGCGCCCTGTTACTACGATAATATGTCGTTAATGAATTCATTAGGAATCACGGTCTGGATGAATACACCCAAGCAGGTGATGGCCACAAGGCTGTTGGAAGAAGCCGAACACAGACCGTTGGTCAGGGGGATGGCGCCAGGGCAGCTGCAGGAATTCATCGACGACAAACTTGAAGAAAGATTACAGTTCTATACTCAGGCCCAGCTTGTAATCGATCCCACTGCAATCACCCCTCATGATCTGATCAACCAACTGCGAGAACATGCATAGAGTTTACCTCAAGATCGGCGCTTTCATTGGCGCATTCAGTGTTTTATTGGGCGCTTTCGCTGCCCACCAATTGAAAGCTCAGCTGAGCCCGGAAGTATTAGCTACATTTCAAACGGGTGTTACTTACCAGTTCTACCATGGCTTCGCCATTCTTTGTACAGGGATCCTACTCAAGCGATATCCGAACGACTGGATGATATGGGCAGGAAGATTGTTTATGATCGGGATCATCCTGTTCAGCGGATCCCTTTATTTGCTGGCCATGTTGAAATCAATAAGAGATATTGGATTGGGGGGATTTGGCTTGCTCACACCCATCGGTGGATTATTCCTGGTGGCGGGTTGGATCAGTATGATGTTGGGAATACCATCCAATAAACCTGTTAGCAACGATTAGCTCATCTGGCTGAAAAAAATCTTAGGTTTGCAGCGATATGGCGAACCGTTTAAAAACCGTCAAGAAAGCTCAGGACCCAGGGAAACTGACTGCGGAGAAAGTTGAAAAAGTTGTTTTGCGTGAAGTTGTGAAAGATGAACGGACACACAAGATCATCGGCGCATTATTGCTCATGCTTTGCTTTTTCTTTTTGGTTGCTTTCACATCATATTTATTCACGTGGAAAGAGGACCAGGACAAAGTTTTCCAGCATGGAATTTCTATCCTGGCTCCTAATGATTATCCCATTGCTAATCTTCTTGGCGCTTTTGGAGCCTATATCTCACACCTGTTTTTCTTTAAAGGCTTCGGCGTCGCTTCATACCTGTTTTGTTCTTTCCTGTTTGTGGCCGGAGTGAACCTGCTTTTTTCCAGGAGAATATTTTCTATACCGAGAAATCTGAAATACCTTGTTTCGGGTCTGCTCGTTTTCAGCCTGAGTTTTGCATTTGTATTCCGTTCATTTGATTTCCATTATGGAGGTGAGGTAGGAAACCAGCTTAGTCGATGGAGCATAGGCCTCATCGGCAACCTGGGTACCAGTGTTCTTATTCTAGTCGCATTTTTTTCCTATATGATCTGGCGGGTAAATCCCGTATTTAAAGTTCCTTCTTTCAAATTACCAGAACGAAAAGCAGCAATGGTTGATGAAGAAGTGGAAGAAATATCCGAAACGGAAGAGGAAGAGCCCTTGCCGATAAAAGGGAATAAATTAAAAAAGAGCAAACTGCCGGTTCTTGAACCTGAACATGAAGAAGGCGGAGCAATGCTGTTCATAGAAAAGCCCGTTCCAAATATAACAATACCCGAACCAGTTGCCGAAGAGATACCTGAGCCGGAACCTGAACCCGAGCCTGAACATAACCGGTATATGCCAAAAGCCAAGCCGGTAGAAGGGCTGGAGTTGGAGATCAAGACGGTTGTTCCGGAACCCGTGGAAGAGGAACCCATTAGTGCTGCTGAAAAAGTAGCAAAGCTTGCGCCCTACGATCCGATCCTTGACCTAAGGGATTACAAGTATCCGAAACTGGACCTGCTGGACCAGCATAGCAATGAAAAGATCGTGATGGATGCGGTTGAACTGGAGGTCAATAAGAACCAGATCATCAATACCCTGAAGAATTATGATATCGCTATCCAGAAGATTTTGGCAACGGTTGGGCCAACCGTTACCCTGTATGAAATTGTCCCATCTGCCGGTGTGCGTATTTCCAGGATAAAGAACCTGGAAGACGATATTGCACTTAGTCTCTCGGCCTTAGGTATCCGCATCATTGCCCCTATTCCGGGAAAAGGAACCATTGGCATTGAAGTGCCCAATGTTAAGAAAAGCATTGTGGGCATGAAAACCATTTTATCGTCCGACAAGTTCCAGAACAGCCACTATGTATTACCGATAGCCCTTGGAAAGAAGATCGACAACGAGCTATTTGTTGTTGACCTCACCACCATGCCGCATTTGCTGATGGCAGGAGCAACCGGTCAGGGAAAATCGGTGGGTGTGAATGCGATCCTTGTTTCATTATTATATAAGAAACATCCATCGCAATTGAAATTTGTGCTGGTGGATCCTAAGAAAGTGGAGTTGAGTTTATATCGGCTCATTGAGAAACATTTTCTTGCTAAACTGCCGGGTGAAGACGAATCTATCATCACAGATACCAGGAAAGTAGTGCATACACTGAATGCACTTTGTATTGAAATGGATAATCGGTATGACCTGCTTAAAGAGGCGGGTTGCAGGAATATCAGGGAGTACAATGAGAAGTTCGTAGCCAGGAAATTGAATCCTGAAAAAGGTCACCAGTTTTTGCCCTTCATCGTGTTGGTGATTGACGAATTTGCGGATCTGATCATGACGGCGGGCAAGGAAATAGAAATGCCGATCGCCAGGTTAGCCCAGCTCGCTCGGGCGGTGGGCATTCACCTCATCATTGCCACCCAAAGACCTTCGGTTAACATCATCACCGGTACGATCAAAGCGAATTTTCCTGCGCGTATTGCATTCAAAGTATCCAGTAAAGTCGATTCAAGAACCATTTTAGACACCGGTGGTGCGGAGCAACTGATCGGCAGGGGGGACATGCTTATTTCTTATAACGGAGAAGTCACCCGTTTGCAATGCGTGTTTGTAGATACGCCCGAGGTAGAACGGGTTGTAGAATATATTGGAAAACAACGCGGATATCCCCAGGCATTCCTTTTGCCAGAATACATTGACGAGAAAGATGCAGAAGGTAAAGATATCGATATGTCGGAGCGCGATCCTTTGTTTGAAGAAGCGGCCAGGCTGATCGTGCAGGCGCAAGTTGGCTCTACCTCGCTGCTGCAAAGGCGGATGAAGTTGGGTTATAACCGCGCAGGGCGACTGATGGATCAGTTGGAATCTGCAGGGGTGGTAGGAGGTAATCAGGGTAGCAAGGCCCGTGATGTGATCATCAAGTCTGAGATGGAACTTCAGGAACTGCTGCAACAGTTTGGGATTTGAGGATTTGCATAAACTTTCACATTAACAGTTTAACCCTTTACCAGTCGAACCCGTCTATAATCATATCTTTGCAGCCAATTTTCTAATCAAATCAAGTAGATGAAAAATCTCATTGCCATATTCATTGTATTGTTCACAGTATCTAACGTTCAGGCTCAAACGAGCAATATGGGTAAGAACGACCCCGATGCCAAGAAACTATTGGACGCGGTCAGTGCCAAATTCAAAACATACAAATCCATCAAGGGAAATTTTGTGTTGGAAGTAAAAAATGCTGCCGGTAAAACACAGGGTTCAAAAAAAGGTGTGGTCTACATGAAAGGTGTTAAATACCGTGTGAGTATTACGGGCCAGGAAATATTCTGCGATGGCAAAAATGTCTGGACCTTAGATAAAGGATCCAATGAAGTGCAAGTGGCCCGGTTCGACAATAGCAGCGGTTCCATTACCCCGCAGAAGCTGTTCACTAATTTTTACGACAAGGATTTCCTGTACAAGATGAACGACGAAAAGAAATTAGCCGGAAAAACAATTCAGGAAGTTGAACTTACGCCGATGGATAAAAGCAAACCTTTTTTCAAAGTGCTACTGAGTATCGATAAGGCAACCAAGATGATCACCTCTACGCAGATTTTCGAGAAGTCGGGTAATCGTTATGCTTATTCGATGAGTAATGTGGCGACCAATGCTGCGATCGGCGATGATACATTTGCCTTTGACGCGAAGAAATTCCCAGGGGTGGAAGTGATCGATTTGCGATAGAATTGGCGGATTATCGGATTGACGGATTATCGGATTGACGGATTATCGAATTATCGGATTGTCGAATTGACGGATTATCCAATTGTCTGTTCCCCCTAAAGCAATTAGCCAATGAGCCAATGAGCCAATTAGCCAATCAGCTAATTGTCCCCTCCCCAGCGAAAAGATTTATAGTCGAATCCTGCCAGGTCAAGAATCCTGTCAACCACGGTGGAAGCAACTTCCTCAATAGTCTGGGGTTTGCTGTAGAACGAGGGTGTTGCCGGGCAGATGATGCCTCCTGCCAGTGTAACCGTTTCCATGTTTTTGATATGTATCAGGTTATAGGGTGTTTCACGAACCACGCAGATGAGCTTTCGCCGTTCTTTAAGCACCACATCGGCCGCCCTGCTGATCAGGTCATTTGAGATGCCGGTCGCGATTCTCCCCAGCGTACCCATGGAGCATGGAACGATGATCATGGTATCGAACTGGCCCGAACCCGAAGCGAAAGGGGCTGAAAAATCGTTTTTGGAAAAATTCGGATAGTTGTAGTTGACGTAATCCTGATTTCCCAGTTCAGTGGCCCAGACTTCACGGGCATTGTCAGACATCACCAGGGCCACTTCATCCCATTGGGAGGAGATCAGTGCGAGTTTATCTAACAAAAGCTTAAAATAGATGGAACCACTTGCCCCGGTAGCTGCCACCACTAGTTTTCTCATTTTTTTCGTTATTACTTTGTAGTCAAACAAATTACTATGCAAAAAGTTATCGGTGCGGTTTTCCTTTTTCTGGTGGTGTTTGCATGGTCTTTTATCCCCGTAAGTAGCCCTAAAGATAAGATCAACTGGATGACGCTGGCAGAAGCTGAAAAGGCATATAAGACGGATCATAAGACAGTTCTGATCGACCTTTACACAGATTGGTGTGGCTGGTGTAAAGTCATGGATAAGAAAACCTATACCCATCCCCAGGTGGTGGCCTATATCAACGAGCATTTCCTTCCGGTTAAGCTGGATGCAGAAACCAGGGAGAAGATCACATGGATGGGGAAAGAATACAATTACCAGTCGGGCTCCAGCGTGAATGGGTATGCCATGTACCTGACCCGGGGCAACCTAAGTTTTCCTACCACTGTTTTCATCCCGGTGGCCCAACCCGACCCCCAGGCCGTACCTGGATTCCTGGAACCGAAGGATATGGAAAGCCTGCTTCGATATTTTGGAGATGGTCATTACGGGAAGACGCCTTTTGAGCAGTACATAAAAAATTTTACAGGTTCCTGGAAATAAACACAATAAAGAGATCAAAGTCACCGTTTAAGACTTGGTTTTTCATAGGATATTGGATTTAAAACGGGGCTGGATTTCTATCCTGGCCCTTTTTTTTTATTTGCTGATTGGCTGATTGGCTCATTAGCTGATTTTCCATCTTCGCAAGAATCCTTTTTACAGGTCCATATGTTGGGCCGAGCTAAAGAAACCAACCAATCAACTAATTAGATAATTAGCCAATTGAAAAAAGCCCATCTACCAGGTGAATGAGCTTTCTTTTTATAAAATCAAATCGGTAGTCCTGCCCTTCGAATTCGCCAATTCGCCAATTCGTTAATTCGTTAATTGATTATTGCGCCATATCAGGGATCGCTTCCACTTTATATTCCCCGGCGTCCAGTTTGTATTTTGTTTCTTCAAAAGCTATTAAGGTCAATTGAATGTCTTCATCCGTATGTGTCGCGGTAGGGATGAGTCGGAAAATGATATGTCCTTTTGGAATCACCGGATATACCACAATGGAACAGAAGATGTCGTAATTCTCCCTAAGGTCCATCACCATAGCCGTGGCTTCTTCCACACCGCCCTTCATATAAACCGGCGTCACCACAGAATCTGTTTTGCCGATATCAAATCCTTTTTCCTTTAGTCCTTGCTGCAGTTTAATGGCGTTGGACCATAACCGTTCTTTAAATTCGGGATGATTCCTGACCAGTTCCAGGCGCTTCAGATTTCCTACCACTAGGGGCATAGGCAAACTTTTGGCGAATATCTGGCTACGGATATTGTACCTGATATAATCGATAATGACTTTATCCCCGGCGACAAAAGCGCCGATGGAGGCCATCGATTTTGCAAAAGTTGAGAAATAGAGGTCGATCTTATCCTGAACACCTTGTTCTTCGCCAGCACCGGCACCTGTTTTACCCAGCGTCCCGAAACCATGGGCGTCGTCAACCAGCAGCCTGAATTCATATTTATCTTTCAAAGCAACCACTTCAACCAGTTTGCCCTGATCTCCGGCCATTCCGAAAACACCTTCTGTGATCACCAATATGCCACCTGCAGCTTGCTTTTCAACCAAGGCGGTAGCTCTTTGAAGCTGTTTCTCACAATCTTCGAGATCGTTATGTTTGAAGACGAACCTGTGGCCGGGGTGAAGTCTGACACCATCTATAATGCAGGCATGGCTTTCGGCGTCGTAAACAATCACATCGTGGCGACTGCACAGTACATCGACCAGGCTGACCATACCCTGGTAGCCATAATTCAATAAGATAGCATCTTCCTTAGATTCCATGGCGGCCAATTCTGCTTCCAGCTGCTCGTGCAGATCGCTATTACCACTCATCATCCTCGCGCCCATGGGGAGAGCAAGGCCGTATTTTGCTGCGCCTTCCGCATCTGCCTTCCTGACTTCAGGATGGTTAGCAAGTCCCAGGTAATTATTCAGGCTCCAAACGATCTTTTCTTTCCCTCGGAAAATCATCCTGTTTCCGATCTCACCCACCAGCTTTGGGAAAGAAAAATATCCATGCGCTCTTTTCCTGTGTTGGCCGAGGGGCCCCTGATTCCTCAGTAATCTTTCAAAAATATCTGCCATGCGATTATTGTTTTATTGACAATTTTGCAGGAGATAAAATACAGCATTTACCTTAAAGCTGCGCGGATGGGTTTCTGTGGAGAAAACGGACGTCAAATTCCTACCTTTGCTTCCACGAAATAATCACATGAAAAAAATCTCTATTGTTCTGTTTTTGTCCTGCATCGCCTTTGTTGGCCGGGCTCAAAAACCAGAGGCCGGAGTGGAAAGGCCAAAGCTCGTTGTAGGTATAATGATCGATCAAATGCGCTGGGACTACCTGTACAAGTATGCCAACCGTTATGGAAATGATGGTTTCAAAAGGCTGCTCCGGGAGGGATTTACCTGCGAAAATACCTATATACCTTATGCCCAAACGGTGACCGCATGTGGTCACGCATCCGTATACACTGGATCTGTGCCTTCGATAAATGGGATCATGGGCAACGATTGGTACAGCAGGCAAAAAGGCCGCCTCGTGTATTGTGTGGAAGACGAGACGGTAGCTCCGGTAGGGAGTTCAAAAGCTGCGCCTATGTCGCCCCGCAACATGGAAGTAACAACGGTATGTGATGAACTGAGAATAGCCACAAACTATAAATCCAAAGTTATTGGCATAGCGATCAAGGATCGCGGGGGCATCCTGGCCGCAGGCCATACCGCAAATGCCGCCTATTGGTATGAAGGTGCCACCGGAAATTGGATCACCAGTACCTATTATATGAAGCAGCTGCCTGGCTGGGTGAATGCTTTCAATGGCAGGAAGATGGCTGATTCCTTATATAAGCTGAACTGGAACACGCTTTATCCCATTGACACCTACGTGTTGAGTGATGCAGACGATAAGGCCTATGAAGGCGTATTAAGTGGCGAGCAGAAGCCGGTATTCCCGCACAATACCAGCCGAAACGCGGGCGGGAATTATTCAGTGTTGCCCAATCTGCCCCAGGGTAATACCTTCACCCTTCAATTTGCAAAAGAAGCCGTGGTGGCTGAAGGAATGGGTGCCGATGACATCACTGATTTTCTGGCTGTTAGCCTTTCATCTACAGATTATGTAGGCCATTTGTTCGGTCCTAATTCG
>JANMHK010000309.1:0-17038 GCA_031375135.1 Sphingobacteriales bacterium
GAAAAAATAAGCGCCGATTTTACTGTAGGAATATTGAAGACCTGCGCCGCGATCTGCATGGTCAGATGGGCATTCGCCGGATATTGATCTGCATTGATGATATGCTGCGCGATGGGCTTCAACAAATACTGTCCGCCTTCTTCTGTGACGGTCAATTTTCTGCGATGAAGTTTTACCGAAAGAAGTTCTTTCTCATTATCGGCAATTGAAAAGGGCAAAGTATGATCCACCTGGCTGCCATTAAATACATCTTTCAAACAACGCGGCGAATACGTGTGGTAGCCCGGTTGGAGCGTACCCGGACAAACATTGATTTCAATTGTCATAGGGGGTGTGTTTTATCTGTACGGTTAATTCAAGGCCCAACACGTCCAGGATTCGAGCCATGTTGGAAAGATTCGCGTTTTGTCCGCCTTCTATTGAACGAATGGTTCGCTCTGCCACACCACTCAGCTCAGATACGTCGTTCTGCGTGTACTTTAAAGACTCGCGTCTTTTCCTGATTAAGCCACCAATTTGTTTTAAATCTGTCATATTTAGGCAGTTTTTTGCCGATTAGCAACAAAAGTACAGCAAATGGCAATAAAAATGCGAAGGGGGAGCGAAAACCAGATTATAAATGCTCCAGAGGCCCGTTGGTCAAAATTCCCGAGCAGGAATACGGCTTTTTGGTACTTTTAGAGCCCATGAAATTTGCTACCATTACAGCGCTGCTTTTACTCATCAGTTACAACTCCTGGACACAGATCAGTTATAGTGCAGAAAAGGAAAAAATATATCAGCGACTGACCAAACGAAACATCAGTCCCAGTTATTCTAAATACATCAATCGTTTTTACAATGAGGTTTGTGATTCGCTGGTCAAAGCAAAAACAGTAGTAGACGGCGATCCGATTGAAGATATACTTATCCGCCTGTTTGGTTCTACCCAAATGGAACTCGACAAAAAAATGATCTCTGAATTGCGTGTGCCTTCGCTTAATTCATTTTTCCTGGAGGTACTTAAAACAAATGGCCACGGATCTATCAGGCCGCTTTTTAAAGAAGTAGGTATCAACCGCACCCGCATATTGGCCAATGCATTCAATGGACTGCCATTGGGAGATAGCATCAAAACCTTTTCAGAACTAAGGGAGATGGTGACCCAGCCCTACCTGATTCCGAAACGCATCCAGGACCCAAAGTACAAACCCTTCCTGGATACCTTACTCTATTTTTTCGCCAATGAAGAGCCCGAACAGTTTTTGAAAGAACTCGAAACAAATGAATTCATTCAGCAATTGGCTACAGCGAATGGGAATAGAACCATTGATGCAGTAGAGAGAATGAAAGGAGTTGGTAACCTGAACAAACTGCTTCCATTTGGCATTGCGATACAGGAAGGCCGCACTACTCCTGAAGCCGTGATGGCCCTTGCTGCTAAACCGGCCAATTATCATATCGCTTTTGCAGAAGAGTTGCTTCGCCTCCACAATAGCGAAGACCCTGCTATAAAAGGCTATCTCAGCGGATACCTGACCAGCATGAATGTTGAACAGGCTAAGATCTTTGTTAGTCCGATCAACCAACTGCATGAGTCGGCCGACAAAGAAAGATTTTACGTGCTCAATGGCCTGCCTGCCCAAGACCTTTATCTGATCATGATCGGCGGTGCGTCGGAATTCTATACGTCCAGCTTTATCCAAACCTTCTCCCGGTTCATGAAAGAAGTGGAACAAGAAGGCCTTGAAAAATTCTTCGACAGGATCGGTTATTATGAGTTTGGAAATTTTTTATCGCTGGCATCGGGTTATGGGATGATAGACAAGCTGATCAAACAAATGGATGAAGAGAAGTTTGCCAATGTTCTGGTGAAATATATGCGCAAGCACATTCGTGTAGATCGAACTGACCGCGACCTCATTGCACATGGCATGGTACTATCAGAGATTCTTTTCAGCATCAGGGAAAACAAGAAAGCAACCGGGATCATTATCGAGGAAATCAACAATATAAAAAAGACCCAGCAGCAGTCGGATTTACTGGTACAGCGTATGTACGATGGCTTCAAGGATATTTTGCAAGATAGTATTCAGGGTCGGTTAAAAGAGATCGAGTCAATGTACGAAGTGCTGAGTGTAGAAAGATTGAAGCTTCGGGATACCATTATACAGGCGGGATTGTTTTATGATGATGTTGACGGACTATCATCTTTCAATAACTACCTGGCGTTCTTCCCGGCAAAAGCATGGACCAAAGAAGACAAAGGAAATTATATCATTCTCCGATCCGTTTCTGGCAATCCGATGCTGGTGTACTTAAACAAACTAAACACACCAAACGGAGATATGGCAGCACAGAACGAAATGCTGGCCGATCTCCAGGCCTCGGGATATGAAATCACTTCTTTCCTGCACAGGGGACATAGTTATCATTTGATGAAGAGCCTGAAAAGGATACCTACCTCGGCCCAGTTCGTCTATCTTGGATCGTGTGGTGGTTATAACGATGTGGTCAAAGTATTCCAGGCCAATCCCGATGCGCATATTATTTCCACCCGCAACATCGGCTCCAAATTGATCAACGATCCCATTCTCAGTCGTATTAACAACCAGGCTGTAGCAAATGAGGACATGAATTGGATAACGCTCTGGGATAGCTTCAATAAAAGCTTCACCGCTAAGAATACAAAGGAACTTTTTTCAGCCTATATCCCGCCGAACAAATACATAGGCATCATATTTATCAGGGAAGTGTTTAATTATTGAAATACTGAACAGGGTTTCCCGTTATTTTAAGAGCCTTGACATAGGCCGATCTTACTGGTCGTGCTTTTCTAACGAGCCCTGTGGGCGGTCCAGTTTTTACATGACTGGTAATGAGCAGAACATATTATGGTTTAACTTAAATAATTCAAGTCAATGCCATGAACAA
The DNA here is from genome assembly GCA_031375135.1 of Sphingobacteriales bacterium. Taxonomy (GTDB): domain Bacteria; phylum Bacteroidota; class Bacteroidia; order Chitinophagales; family Chitinophagaceae; genus Pollutibacter. Next base: position 2,914 of record JANMHK010000309.1, read on the forward strand.
AATAATACCATTTCTGCTGATTACCTTCTGCTTCACCACTGCTTTTAGCCAACAGCTTCAACTGCCAAACAGCGATGTTAATTATCCGTCCATCCTGGGCCGAAAACTGGGCCTTACAGATATTGAGATCCGATGGAATGCGCCAGGTGTAAAAGGGAGGGAAGGAAAGGTCTGGGGTACATCCGTTGCACCTTATGGCTTCGAAGTGTTGGGATTCGGATCAGATATGCCTTCCCCATGGCGAGCAGGAGCAAACGAAAACACTACATTCAATTTCTCTACAGACGTTAAAATAAATGGAATGCCTTTGCCAGCCGGTACATATGGTTTCTTCATTGCGCTATATCCGGATTCCTGCACCCTCATCTTCAACCGGAACACCAAAGGCTGGGGCAGTTATTTCTATCGGCCCGAGTTGGACGTACTGAGGGTGAAGACTATTCAGCAAAAAGACCTGAAACAAAGCAAAGAGCGGTTGGAATACAATTTTGCCAATCAAACAGAGAATAAAGTTGAGGTGGGACTGGAATGGGAGAAATGGCGAATCCCTTTCGTAGTGGAAGTTGATCTGATAAACACCACTCTAAGTTCAATAAGAACCCAGCTTAGTGGGGCTATGGGATTTGATCCACCTAGCCTGGAAGCCGCCGCCGGCTGGTGCCTTCAGCACAATGTGAATGTTGAAGAAGGACTTAAATGGATTGACAGGGCTACGGACCCAGCCCTGGGAGGTTCCAAATCTTTCCGTGCGCTTAGTACCAAAGCCGGACTTCTCGAAAAAATGAATAAGAAAGAAGAGGCCGATAAGATCATGGCAACAGCCCTCGAGAATGCTACCGTGATTGAGATGCATCAGTATGGTCGGAGGTTATTGAACGAAAAGAAAAACGCCCAGGCATTAGAAGTATTTGAGAAGAATTACGTCAAGAATAAAGGTGTTTGGCCTACGAATGCCGGCCTCATGCGCGCATATTCTGCTATGGGTAATTACAAGAAAGCGCTTAAACACGCCGAACTAGCCTTGCCCCAGGCACCTGACGATACAAACAAAAAGTTCATAGAACAAGCGATCAAAACACTGTCAGAAGGAAAAGCGCTCTAAAAAGTTTTTGCTCCTCAGCGGGGAAGATGATCGGTAGGATGTTCAAAACAAAAAAGGCTTGAAAAAAGGATTTAGCAAGCCGTTCTTGGGGACTTTGCCCCAACACCTAAAACGTCAGACGGAAAAAATATTCTGGAAACATAAATTGTTTAAAATTTAACATACATTGTACGTAAGAAAGTAAACGAACCCTTATTTGTGCCATTAAATTGCCAAGTGGACTCAGCTAGTTAACATACAAATTCCCAACAACTTAACGTGTTTATGATCCTACCAATAGGGCCGCTTCTTGCGGTCCTTTTTTATAGAGAAATGTTCCGTGCTTAGTCCTAAGTCGTTTTATCATAGCGGAATATTACCATGCTTTTTCCTCGGCCTTTTGGCAACCTTGTTTTCCAGCATCGCAAAAGTCTTAATCAGTTTTTTTCGCGTTTCCCTGGGCTCGATCACTTCATCAATAAATCCCCGCTCTGCGGCAGTATATGGATTGGCGAATTTCTCCGCATACTCTTTCTCTTTTTCGATCAACTTTGCTGCTGGATCATCGGCCTCTGAGATCTCTTTCTTAAAAATAATTTCAGACGCGCCCTTCGCACCCATCACCGCGATCTCTGCCGTGGGCCATGCATAGTTCATGTCCGCACCAATATGTTTTGAATTCATCACGTCATATGCCCCGCCATAGGCCTTCCGGGTGATCACAGTTACCCTTGGCACTGTTGCTTCGCTCAAAGCATAGAGCAGCTTTGCACCGTTTGTGATGATTCCATTCCACTCCTGGTCCGTGCCCGGCAAAAATCCAGGCACATCCACCAACACCAATAAAGGAATATTAAAACAATCGCAAAAACGGGTGAACCTGGCACCTTTCACGGAGCTTCGAATGTCGAGTACACCAGCAAGACTCATCGGCTGGTTTGCAACAATGCCTATGCTTCTTCCAGCCAGCCTCGAAAACCCAACCACAATATTGTCAGCAAAATCTTTATGCACTTCGAAGAACGAATCTTCGTCGCATATCCCCCTGATTACTTCCCTGATATCATAAGGAACTGATGCGCTTTCAGGCACGATGCCGTCAAGCACTTCGCGCGTCTCATCTTTCAAATCGTATGGGATCTTTGGCAATACGTCTTCACAATTCTGCGGCATATAACTCAGCAGTTTCTTTACTTGCGTTATGCAGTCCACGTCATTTGTTGCCGTTAAATGAGTTACTCCTGATTTTGTTGAATGCGTTGATGCGCCGCCCAACTCTTCAAAACTTACTTCTTCATTCGTTACCGTTTTCACTACGTTAGGACCCGTCACAAACATATAACTCGTGCCTTCCACCATGATGGTGAAATCAGTCATCGCCGGAGAATACACCGCACCACCCGCGCAAGGCCCCATCACTGCAGAGATCTGGGGGATCACACCCGAGCTCTGGACATTACGGTAAAAAATATCTGCATAGCCGCCCAGTGATCGCACACCTTCCTGGATCCTGGCACCACCGCTATCATTGAGCCCCACCATCGGCGCGCCATTCTTCATCGCCATGTCCATGATCTTGCAGATCTTCTCAGCATGGGTTTCGGAAAGTGCTCCGCCAAATACGGTGAAGTCTTGCGCAAAAACATAGGTCAACCTGCCATTCACAGTACCATAACCCGTGATTACGCCATCGCCGTAATAGATCTCTTTTTCCAATCCGAAATCCTTGGTCCGGTGAGTGACCAGCGCGCCGATTTCTTCGAAAGATCCCGGATCCATCAATAGGTCTACGCGCTCCCTGGCGGTTAGTTTTCCTTTTTTATGCTGCTCATCAATGCGTTTCTGGCCACCGCCTAATTTGCCTTCCTCAATTTTATCCTTAAGTATGTCCAGCTTTGATTTCATATGATGGTGTTATGTTGGGAGATCTTTCTCAATTCGACAGCCTTCGCTTCCAACTGGTGGATTTGTGATTCACGGGACTAAGCATTTTCTGCTTTTCCTGCCAATATCTGAGTGCTGCCAGCGCCGCAACCTCAGCATTCGCCTTTTGCTTCTCCTTGATCTTCTCAGGAGTATAATGATGCTGCACAAAATGCGTATCGAACATGCCCGACACAAAAGCATCATGCTCAAATACAAAGGCGCCAAAAGGCATGGTAGTAGCTACCCCTTCAATTTTATAGGCCTTGATGGCCTCGATCATTTTCTGAATCGCCTGCCGCCTTGTTGGCGCATGTACAATGAGTTTAGCGATCATCGGATCATAATAGATCGGGATCTGCATCCCCTCTTCATATCCATCGTCGCAACGCACACCCTCGCCCACGGGCTTTTCATATCTTGATAATGTTCCGATCGAAGGCATAAAATTATTCAGCGGATCTTCTGCATATACGCGTAGTTCAAGGGCATGACCGTTGATCTTCAGATCGTCCTGCACCATATCTAACTTCTCACCACGCGCGATCCTGATCTGCCACTCCACCAGGTCGAGGCCTGTGATCATTTCTGTCACCGGATGCTCCACCTGTAACCGCGTATTCATTTCAAGAAAATAGAAATTCAACTTGTCGTCCATCAGGAACTCAACCGTGCCCATGCTGGTATAGTTGCACGACTTAGCCACGAGTACTGCCGCCTCGCCAATTTTTTCCCTCAACGCCGGCGTTATGATCGCTGATGGAGACTCCTCCACTACTTTTTGATGCCGGCGCTGGATACTGCATTCGCGTTCGAAACAGTGCAAAACGTTTCCGTGTTGATCGGCCATGATCTGCACTTCAATATGCCTGGGCGAACTCACGTATTTTTCAATGAACACCGAGCCATCTCCAAAAGAAGATATTGCTTCACTGATCGCCCTTTCCATCTGCTCGTGCATATCCTCAGCTGCATGGACCACACGCATCCCCTTGCCGCCGCCACCCGCTGATGCTTTAATAAGAATAGGATATCCGATCTCTGCAGCAACCTCCTTGGCCAGCCCCACATCTTCGATGGCATGGTCAACCCCGGGAACCATGGGGATATTATATTTTTTTACCGAATCTTTTGCCGCCAGCTTAGAACCCATGATGCGCATGGCCGCAGGTGTTGGCCCGATAAAGATGATTCCCGCGTCTTCCACTTTTTGCGCGAATTCGGCGTTCTCGCTGAGAAACCCATAGCCCGGATGAATCCCGTCTACCTCGAGCTGTTTGCAAAACTCAATGATCTTATCGCCATTCAGATAGCTCTGGCTCGAAGCGGGAGCGCCTAAACAAACGGCCTCATCTGCAAAACGCACATGGGGCGAATGGCGGTCTGCCTCTGAATATACGGCCACTGATTTGAGGCCCATCTTACGGATGGTTTTCATGATCCGCAATGCGATCTCCCCCCGATTAGCAACTAGTATTTTTTTCATGGCGTGCTGATTAAAAGATGACATCCCCCCGAACGTAAGCTTGAAACCAGTCCGACGGAACCACTGCAGGGCTCTTTGTTAAAGATAGATAACCGTGACTAAAAGGACAACGATTACTACTCAATAAGAGATACACCATTCTTTTGCGAACATTTTGTTTCATTTTGTAAAAAAGGTTACATTGAATAGTTCACCAAAAGAACTGGTTATGAAAAAGCTGACAATACTCCTAATACTTGTTTTTTCTTTTATTCTGGTACAAGCACAGAAAACGATTACGGGAAAAGTAACCGATGCAGAAGGCTCTACTGCCTTACAGGGCGTAACTGTCAACGCCAAAGGATCAACCGTCACAGTACAAACAGATGCTACAGGAAAATTCTCCATCACCGTATCTGAATCCGTTAAAACACTTTTGATAAGTTATGTTGGATATGAAACAAGAGAAATATCCATTGCCGGTACTGCCACAGATTTTCAAATCACATTAACCAAAGGCGGCGATTTAAATGAAGTGGTGGTAACGGGCAGCCGCAACTTAACACGCACGAAAATTGAATCACCCGCTCCTGTTGATATCATACCCATTGCCCAAATCGTAAACCAGGTAGGACAAGTTGATTTGAACCAGCTGTTAACCTATGTTGCTCCTTCCTTTCAGAGCAGCCGTCAGACAGTTGCTGACGGCACCGATCATATTGACCCGGCACAGGTTCGGGGTTTGGGAAGTGACCAGGTGTTGGTATTGATCAATGGCAAGCGTCGTCATCAAAGTGCCCTTGTAAACGTAAATGGCACCGTCAACCGTGGACAGGTGGGTACAGATCTTGGTTCTATACCCGCCACAGCCATTGAACGAGTTGAAATTTTAAGAGATGGCGCTTCGGCACAGTATGGAAGCGATGCCATTGCGGGTGTAATTAATATCGTATTAAAGAAAAATACCAATGGCTTATCGGGCTTGGTTTCTTATGGAAGCAATGTTAGTTCGTATTCAAAAAACTATGCATTTAATAAACTTAATGGAAAGGATCCTGACCAAAAAACATCAGTAACTGATGGTGGAAATTTTCAGGCAGCATTAAATTATGGCTTTGCCTTAAAGGAGAAAGGATTTATCAATTTAAATGGAGAATATATCAGCAGGGATTTCAGCAACCGCACCGGAACCTATACCGGTCAAATCTATCCTTCAGTTGGAGGTATTGTAAAAGACGACAGCATTATGGCAGCTCGGGGTACCAACCGCAATACGTTTGATATGCGTATTGGTAATTCAAAAATCACATCGGGATCCCTTTTCTTAAACAGTCAGTATAGCCTTGGGAAAAGCTGGAAGCTGCAGGTATTTGGAGGTATGAGTCAAAAGAAAGGCGACGCAGCCGGTTTTTACAGATACCCCAATTCAATATTCAGTGGCGCAGGTTCACTCTACAGAACACAGGCATTAACAGTCTATCCCGAAGGATTTTTACCTCTAATCCAAACGAATATTAAAGACTATTCGCTCTCGGCCGGGATACTTGGCAAATTGGGCAAATGGGATGCGAGCCTGAGCAATACGTTTGGTGCGAATGATTTCGGATACACCGTAAATAATTCCATCAACTACTCTCAGTTTGCCGTATCCACCAGTCCGCAAACCAAATTCAATGCAGGCAGTATTGGCTTTTTACAAAACACCGTCAATGCTGATCTTACACGTCAATTTGATGTATTAAGCGGGTTAAACGTGGCATACGGCGCCGAGTTCCGCATTGATCAGTACAAACAAAAAGCAGGTGAAGAAGCCTCTTATAAAAATTACAATACAGCCTCTGGTGCCGCCCCAGGCGCACAGGTATTTGCCGGTTTTACACCACCTTATGCCGGAACATTTAACCGTAACAGTTATGCGCTGTATGTTGACCTGGAACAGGATTTTACTAAAAAACTTCTCGTTACAGGTGCTTTACGTTTCGAAAATTACAGCGATTTTGGAAGCACTATTAATTATAAGTTAGCTGCCCGTTATCACATTGTAAAAGGGTTAACCATACGCGCTGCCAGTTCATCAGGATTCAGGGCGCCTAGTATGCAACAGCGCTTTTATGCTAAAACAAATACATTATTTCTTTCAACACCGAACGGTTTGGTTCCTGTTGAAAGCGGTACATTCCCCAACAACAGTGCACCTGCCAAAATCTTGGGCATTCCGGAGTTAAAACAAGAAACATCAATGAACTACAGTGCGGGTATAACAGCAAATCCGGTACGTGGACTTGAGTTAACCTTGGATGGATATATAATAAATATAAAAGACCGAATTGTTTTAACCAATAATTTTACTGGAGGAAATGATGCGAACCTTACTGCGTTATTAAGCGCTGCTGGCGCCAGTACGGCAAACTTTTTTACCAACGCCATTGATACAAAAAGTACAGGTATAGAAGCCGTTGCTAATTACAGTTTTCTTATTTCAAAAAAACATTCCTTTAAAATAACAGCCGCTGCAACTTTTATAAAAAATGAAGTGAAAAAAGATGCTTCAGGAAAGCCGATTATTAAAGCATCTCAAACATTGATCAACAGTGGTCAGTTGGGTAATTATTTCAACCGGGAAGACCAAAGCCGTATCGAAGTAGCTAATCCAAGATCAAAAGGAACGTTATCCATTAACTATAGATACAGTAAGTTTTCTGCGTTGTTGCGTTTTACGTCTTTTGGAAAAGTTACTTATCTCGATCCTACAATTAATGTAAGCAACCCAGCATCCTGGCCAATCAATGCATTTACAGGTCAGAGAGAAACATTGGATCAAACATTCTCTTCTAAAGTTGTATCGGATATTTCATTTACCTATCAGATTGTAAAACAAGTTGCTTTCACTGCAGGAGCCAACAATATGTTTGATGTATATCAGGATATGCATGCACATTCCAACAATATGTCAACTGGGAGATTTGTTTACAGCCGTCGTGTCCAGCAAATGGGTTTTAATGGTCGTTATATTTTTGGCCGGCTTAGTTTTAATCTAGCCAAATAAACTGGTATAGCAACTATCTATTCTCATATTCCCAAATGCTTATCAGCGTTATTCGGAACTACTTTTGTTGCGATAAACGGGTCAACAATTCATCCAGATAATCCGTGGTCATTGTAAATCCTTCTTTGAAGCCCATTTCGATCATCTTCTCCATCCGTTCAAGCGATTCATTATAAATACTGATACTGACTTTGGTTTTCCCGTTCTCTTCGCTGAAATTAAAATCCCAATCCGAGCCTGGCAGTTCAAGGTTTTCATCCTGGTCGGCAAAAGCATTCATCATTTTGAAATTGGTGTTGGGTCTGATAGAAGTATATTTTTGAACGGACCAGCGTTCCAGGCCTTCAGGGCTTACCATTGCATAAAATCTTCGGCCGCCTACTTCAAAATTCATCGATTTTGTTTTTGAGGCCCAGGGTTTGGGTGCCCACCATTGGTCGAGTAGTTCCTGCTTGGTAAAAGCGTCCCAGACCAACGACTGCCTGACATGAAATTCCCTGGTAAAGAACGCTGTTTGGGTCGCTTTGTCAAATGTAAAATTGGATAGCAATTCGGTACTCATTTTTCTGTTTTCTAATGGTTGATAATACTTCGTCTAGTTGCAAGTATTTTCTACTTCTGTTCTATCTATTCATCACATTCCCCACCTTCATCACATTTCTCAAAACCTGATCCTGATCCCAAAATTATCAGTTGGACCCGCCGGCATGACCTGTAACTTATTCTCGTGAATGTCTACATACTGTAAACTCTTTATGCCCTTGATCTGCTCTGGTACATTCTTGAACTTGTTATTATTCAGGTACAAGTTCTCCAAATGACTTAGCTGGAAAATATTAGTGGGAAGCACTTTTAATCCATCGTTCTCCAGATGAAGTGATTTCAAACTCGGCAGCGAGCTTAAAACAGGGACATTTTTCTCAAGCTGAAAATTCTTCTCATCATTCAAATACAACTCCTGCAAATTCACCAAGCCAGTAAATGTTGAGGGCAGCGCCTTAAAGTCATTGCCACTTAGGTCCAGTACTCTCAGATTCGTCAGATTGCCAATACCTGCTGGTATTTGCTTCAGGTGGTCGTTCTTCAGACTTAAGTACTGAAGATTAGGAAACTTTAACCAGACGCTATCTGAGACGATTAACTTCTGATTGCTCAGGCTTAGCCGGAACACATTTTCAGGTTTTTGCAGCGCCTCCTCCAGGTTCGAGAATACCTTGTTAATATTAGCCGAATCGGCGGCAGTTTGGCCTATTGCCATTTTAAACAAAGCGACAAAAAGCAGAAGCAGTAATCGTGACTTTTTTCTCATGTAAAATTAATTGTACTCACACCATTCAAAATGATCATATTAGTTCCACCAGCACCTGCCCTTTATCCACGGGCTGCCCTTTTTTAACCAGTACTTTCTTGATCACACCCGCAGCATGCATTAAAATGCTGTTTTCCATTTTCATGGCTTCGAGTATCAAAATCCGATCTCCCGCAGCTAGCTCCTGACCGGGCTCCACCGAAATATCCAGCACCAAGCCGGGCATTGGTGCCTTGATCTCCTTGATCTGCTTCACCGCAACATTATTGAAGCCCAGCGTATCCAAAACCTGGTCCAGCTCATCTTTGATCTCAATATGAAAACTTTCCCCATCCACTTCTACAATGAACTTCTTCCCCTGCCCCTCAGACTCGATGATCACTACATTGACCGACCTCGAATCTTTGATTACATGAAATTGGTTGGAGCCCGTAGATATGATATCAGCCTGATCAACTTCCTGTTCAGTGAACCGGAACTCAAAATCACCAGCCGTTACTTTGAATATTTTATCCGCCATCGCCTAACTTTAAAATTGAAAAAGCCAACAACCTACTAAGGGAGATTATTTAATACGACTGAATTCTACCTGATAGGTCTGCTTCTCCACAGCCTGGAAATAAGTACCCACCATCATATCCCCCTGGGCCTTGTATTCAAGGGAATAAAGAGACCCCGGATAATTCACATCGCTCAATTCAACCATGACCATCAACCTGCCGCCGTCGTTTTGCCATGCAGCACGACCAACATTGATAGGGTTGGGATTAAAATATCCCGCTTCCAGTTTACCATCCGGCGTTAAAGATTTTATCTCAAGCACATAACCTCCATCTGTTCTCTGCCACCTGCCTACAAATTTTTCTGCAGGCATGGCATCCGGACCAGCCGGCGCCGCAGGCACTTCAGGTGCATCCGGGGCCGTCACTTCGGCGGAAGAACTGGATTCATTTTCCTTGACACCATTGCAAGATGCAGCAAGAACCAAACTCAACACGACCGCGAGTAACCTGAATATTCTCATCTCATTAAAATATGATTAAATATAAATATAGTATTTCCAACTCAACAAGGGCCTATGCCGGTTCTTGCATTATTTTCAATACCCGTCGGCTATAAAAATATCCCCCTTCGAAATCAGATTATACATATATTGTATTATCACTCCCCATTCCGCACCACCTACTGTGAACGCTAACCAAACTGTTTTCATTTTAGATTAATCATAAAACCCAACAGTTATGACCAGCATCAAGACCTTAAGATCTTTTATTTTTTCAATTGCCCTGATTCTCTGCTTTCATGTGGCCTCGAGTCAGGATAAGCCCGTTTACATCATGATCAACTACATTAAAACCGACAGGGGTAAAAGCGGTGAGTATGTGGACCTGATCAAAAATTACGGAAGCAAGTTGTTTCAAAGCCGGGTAAATTCCGGAGAACTGATCTCTTGGACCTTATTCAGCGTTGGCCTGAGTACCGATGACAATGATGATTATGATTATGTGGGCGTGGCTGCTTCCAACTCGGTAAAAAACTTAATGGAACCCGCTTCATCGCCGATGGAATCCATGAAAAAACTAATGCCTGGGGCTACCGACAAAATGATCACTGATGTGCTGGATACCTATGGCAAGGTTCGCGTGATCAAAAATGGTGTGATCCTGCAGACCATGGATAATATACCTACCACCGGCACGAGAAAAACCGTGGAGATCAACTATATGAAGGTTCCCACTGGAAAAGACGCTGAATATTTGAAACTTGAAAAAGAGGTATATAAACCCCTGCACCAGGAAAGGATAAAAAACGGCGAAATCACCGGCTGGGGCGTTCATGCTGTCGTTTATCCCTGGTCAGATTCAAGGCCCTATAATTATATCACCTCAAACGCCTTTTCTGATTGGGATAAGATGATGAGTTCAGACTATGCCAGCACCTACAAAAAAGTATTTCCAAAAGGGGATATGACCAAATTAAGTGCTCAAACCTCGGCTGCCAGATCCATGTACAAAACTGAAGTCTGGAATCAGGTGATCCGTGTAGATGCAACAACCAAGTAAATATCCCTTTTAAAGAGAGGGCCCAGCCGTCTTTTTAAACCTTCACATTAAAGTATATATACAGAACACGCTCTACAAGGGCGTGTTTTTTTTTGCATTCCCTTGGATTAAAACATCAGGTTTACTCGGCGAAGAGGATTATATTAGAGATACATTAAAAACCCAACTTATGTCTGCGATTGCTTCCAGACCTGTCTTTAAAGACAGGTACGACAACTTCATTGGGGGAAAGTTCGTTCCCCCCGTTAAAGGAGAATATTTTGATAACTTCTCGCCCATCGATGGTAAAGTATTTACCCAGGCCGCCCGCTCAGGCAAAGAAGATATTGAACTGGCCCTTGATGCCGCGCAAGCAGCTTTTGTGACCTGGAGTAAATCTTCCCCCACTACCCGGAGTAACCTGCTCAACAAGATTGCCCAGATCATCGAAGACAACCTTGAATACCTCGCCGTTGTTGAGACCATCGACAATGGAAAAGCAGTCAGGGAAACACGCGCTGCCGATCTTCCACTTTGCGTTGACCACTTCAGGTATTTCGCCGGCGTCATCAGGGCAGAAGAAGGAACCATTTCAGAACACGATGAAACCACAGTAAGTATCTGCCTTCACGAACCGATCGGTGTAGTGGGCCAAATCATTCCATGGAACTTTCCATTACTGATGGCGACCTGGAAAATTGCTCCGGCCCTTGCTGCTGGCTGTTGCGTAATAGTTAAACCGGCAGAACAAACGCCCACTTCGCTGATCATCCTCATGGAGCTGATCAAAGACGTACTACCTCCCGGCGTACTGAATGTGGTGACGGGCTTCGGTCCTGAAGCAGGAAAACCCCTGGCCACTTCGCCCCGTGTTTCCAAAGTTGCATTTACCGGGGAAACCACTACTGGCCGACTCATCATGCAATACGCGTCTGAAAACCTGGTACCGGTTACCATGGAACTGGGCGGCAAATCGCCTAACATTTTCTTTCCGTCTGTGGCGGACCACGACGATGATTTTTTCGACAAAGCCATTGAAGGAGCTGTCATGTTTGCCCTCAATCAGGGGGAAGTATGTACCTGCCCTTCAAGGATACTCGTGCATGAAAGTATTTACGAGAAATTCATGAAGCGGGTTGTTGAAAGAACCAATGCCATTAAAATTGGACACCCACTTGACGGTACTGTGATGATGGGTGCACAAGCTTCGCACGACCAATTAGAAAAAGTATTATCGTACATTAAAATTGGTAAGGACGAAGGCGCAGAAGTATTATGTGGTGGCGAAGCCAATACATTAGAAGGCGAGTTAGGCACAGGATACTATGTCAAGCCGACGATCTTCAAAGGGCATAACAAGATGCGGATCTTCCAGGAAGAAATTTTCGGGCCTGTGACCAGTGTGACCACTTTCAAAACTACCGAAGAAGCCATCGCGATGGCGAACGATACCTTATATGGTTTGGGCGCAGGCGTCTGGACCAGGGACGCGCATGAGCTTTACCAGGTTCCCAGGGCCATACAGGCCGGTCGTGTTTGGGTAAATTGTTATCATGCTTACCCGGCGCACGCACCATTTGGCGGTTACAAGAAATCAGGCTTTGGTAGGGAGAATCATAAGATGATGATGAGCCACTACCGGCAAACAAAAAATATGTTGATCTCTTACAGCAAGAGCAAGCTCGGATTTTTCTAAATGCTTGTTACTGATTATAAGTCAAATTTTATGTCAACTTATTTTAGTCCCTAACAGTGAATAAAATACAAAGGCCTTCGAATCAGGAGGCCTTTGTTTAAAATATGATGATGATAAAAAGAGTCCTCGTTACACCTGCGGCCGAAGAAGTGATTGCGACATTGAAAGCAAGATTTGGTGAACTGATGTTTCACCAGAGCGGAGGCTGCTGCGATGGCTCTTCGCCCATGTGTTTTGAAAAAGGAGATTTTAAAACCGGCGGTGCCGATGTGAAAATTGGTTCCATTGCAGGATGCGAATTCTTTATGGCAAAGGATCAGTTTGAATATTGGAAACATACCCAATTGCTGATCGATATTACACCGGGAAGGGGATCAAGCTTTTCGTTAGAAATACCCATGGGTGTACGTTTCATCGTTCACTCGAAAGTCTTCACCGATGCTGAACTGGAAGATTTGGAAGAAGTAGTATCGATGGGATAATCTATTTCGGAAATGCCAGCACAAGCACAGCCCTCACACCAAAATCCGCTTTGCTATTACTCGGTGACGCCAGCACAAAACGGGGCCCTACAGCCAGCGAGGCAACTACATCACCTATACCAGACTGCTTCACGCCCTCTCGGGTAATGTCTTGCTGAGAAATGATGGGCAGAACTACACGACTGATCAAATTAAGCTTTGGCGTGAGGGTCATGGGAATAACCGGCTGAAAATTCATTGTGTTCTCCAGCCATTATAAGTGCCGATACCCAGATCGGTATTGCTTTGAAAGGGAACGCCTATCAGCGAAGCCACTGGATTCGCCAGTTTCTTGGCGAGTTCCTCTTTGCTTGAAGCGGCGGGCTCCTGCGCGGAGACTGAAAAAGTAAGAAAGGAAAATATCGCTGCTGCAATACTTAGTTGCACTCGTTTCATTGCATGTTGATTTAGGTTTCAAAATAACCGTTTACACCCCTGTTCAAAAAAATCAGCGCGTTTCATAATCGAAAGATTGCTATATTTTTAACCTCCAGGTAAAACACGCTGAATAATTATGATGATGGTAAGTTTCAAACCGAGAATACTGATTGTAGTAGCCTTTCTCCTCCTCCGTTCTTTGGGTTTTTCTCAGCCAAAAACTGCTGATCTTGAATCCCTGTTTAAAGCACCGCCTACAAAGTCAAAACCCTATGTATGGTGGCATTGGATGGGACCTAATTTCTCGAAGTCGGGAATCACGAAAGACCTGGAAGCCATGAAGGCCATGGGCATTGGTGGTACTACGATTTTCAATATTGCTTCCGCCGTTCAGGAAAGCCATTTCCCTATTCTGAATAATCCCTGGCCGGAACAAACTTACCGCAGTCCTGCTTACTGGGAAGCGATCAAACATGCCGCCAACGAAGCAAAACGCCTCGGACTGGAGATCGGACTTCATAATACCGCCGGCTATTCAACCACTGGAGGTCCGTGGGTAACCGAAGAAAAAGCCATGCAAAGACTGGTTTACTCTAGCATTGAACAAACAGGTGGCAACAACATCGCCCTTCAGTTAAAACAACCCGATGGCCCCATCGTCACG
>JANMHK010000359.1:0-4258 GCA_031375135.1 Sphingobacteriales bacterium
ATGGTCTGCACCCTGCGCCTGCTGACTGTCCCGATTACGATGGGAGGCCTGCCCGCCTTTCTTGGATATTTCCCGCTGTTTTTCCGAATCCATTGAAGCAAATCCCCTGTTCGAAGTATTTCCCAATGCCGATGCTTTTCCGCCTTTGCTGGCTATCTCCTTTTGTTTCTGCGAATCCATCGAGGCGAATCCGCGGCCTTTCCCTTTATCTGATTTATTTTGATCATTCTTGTTTGACATATGAATATGTTTGATGTTATTGATCGATAATGGGTAATGCTTAAAAGCATATGCCTGCACTGGGATTTTCAGCGTAGTCGGGAGGCCCGATAATATGTTGCTATTAACGGTACCAAATATCTACAATACAGTGTGGTTCAGGTTTCTGGCATTGTATCCGCCATTTGTCCAAATTCGCGTATTTTCGTACAAACCCCTCCCATGGAATTGATGGAACTATTTGAAAAAGCAGTAGCTGACAGCAAATCATTGTCGTCTAAACCAAGTAATGACACTTTGTTGCAGCTATATTCCCTGTACAAACAAGCAACAGAAGGGGATAATTTAGCCGACCCTCCTGTTAATCCATTTGATTTTGTGGCCAAGGCGAAATATGAAGCATGGACCGGCCAATCTGGCAAGTCGAAAGATGAGGCCATGCAGGATTATATCCATCTTATTAACAAGCTCAAGTCCTAGTCGATTTTAATCCCAGATTTTTTATAGAGGTCGATGAAATCGTGGGAGACCTTGTCATAACTATACAAGGCTGCTGCTTTGCGAGAAATGCTTTCCATGTTGTAGTGTGAGTGATTGGCCAACATGTTTTGAAGGGCAGAGATCAGGCCCTCCTGATCCCCCGTTCTTACTACTAATCCATTGTCCTGATTGATGCCTTCAGCACAGCCCCCTGCATCAGATGTTATAACAGGCAGCCCACAGCATAAAGCCTCCACAATGACACAAGGGAAATTCTCATCCCTGCTAAACATGACCAGGCAATCGGACTGCTGCATATGGCGGGCCACTAGTGGATGATCGACCGAGCCAACAAGCTTAAGCCAGGGGATGTTGGAATAGCCTGGATGATCTTTTGTAAAAGCCCCGATATGTCCGCCGATCAGCTTCTGGGTGAAATCCTGTCGCTCATTATAGAGCAATGAAAACGCCTGAAGAATACCGGCTATATTCTTTTGTTCCTTCAGGGTGGAGACATGAATAAAACTAAATACAGAATTGGTTTGGGGTTTACAAAAAAAGACTGCGGGATCGGCGGCGTTTCTGATCACAACAACATCGTTGCGCCGTGCAATATGTTCCAATACCCTTCCCAGCGTCTGAGAAACATTGCTGATGGCCGTTGCTTTTTTTAATATCCTTTTTACACTGACCCGGTATAAGAGATTCCTGCGGTGGTAACTGTCTTCTGCCCCAGGCAGATAAGCACTGGACTGCTCACTCACAAAGAATGGAATGGACCATTTCCTTTTTGCCCATAACGCAACGCGACCCATTTTGAGTGGAACATGAACGTGCAGGCAAGCTGGCCTGGTGTAGAACTGGAATAAATGAGTCAGTAACGTTTTTGTGTAATAATAGTATAACTGATTGTACCGGAACCTGGAAGGAAGAGATGTGACATTTCCACTATGATGGAAATAAACATAGATTTCGGTGAGTCCATCTGTCTCAACAACTTCATATCGCGAACGGGTAGCCGAATCAGGATCATGTATAGTATGGATAACCGTCAATGGAAGAATTCGGGAAACTGCAATAGCATGGCGCTGAATAAAATCCCCGTTATAAGCATCGGTCTTTGAAGGATACCAGCTAGCCAGCCAGATCAGCCTGGTTGGATTCCTCAACTCAATATCGGTCAAATGCTGATATGATTTCCGGGTTGTCAAATTGTTCATTTACCGGCCCATGCCTTTTGAATTAATGCAATTACTTCCTGCCTGTCTTCCAAATTCATGAAGATGTTTTTCCAGGGATATTTTTCTGCCTTTACATACCGATAATAGGTGTATAAACATCCTGTTGAATAAGCAATACTGCTGGCAATGGCTGCTCCTTTTGCTCCTGACCTGGGAATGAGTAGCAGGTCTAAAGCGAGCACAAGGATTAAAGAAATAACGGTGGTGTAAAAGTTAATAGCGGGTTTCCCTTTTCCGGCAAAATAAGCTGCGAGTAAAGTTTGGGCCGCGAGAAAGAAGATCCCCGGAAGCAAATACAATAACGGCAATACGGTCTGACTGAATTGCTGGCCGAATAAAAACGGGATCAACCAGGACGAAACAGAGATCAGTACAAAAATAACCAGCAGATTCAGGGTATTTATCATCCGGAATACTTTTTCTAGCGAACTCTGCCTGAATGTTGATATGGTGATCGAAGGCAACAGGATGCCAGCGAACAGGGCAGGCAAAACGAGAAACATCTGTGCCAAACGGGCAGATAGTGCATACCAGCCCAATTCTGTCTGGCCCTTAAAATAATTCAGGATCCAAAAGTCTATTCTGGTTACCAGAAAATGCAACGCGTTGGCGAGATAGGCATAAAATGAATAAGTGAAAAACTTTCTGGCCATTCCTGATCCCTGCGCGATGGTTACCCGTCCAATCTTCTTCCGGTGAAAAATGAGCCAAAGCGTTATGGACTGCATTACATGAACCAGGAGATAAATTCCAATTACAAAGCTGGCTAAAAAATTGTCCCGAAAGAGAATGGTGTACGCAAGCAGGGCCGTTAGGATCACCGAAAACACCAGCGTGACCAGGTTATATACATGGAAATGCTGAAACCCGTTATAAAGCCCGTAATATTTTTCAGCAAGCACGATAGCCAGGAAGAAGGCGACCCCAGCGGCACCTGCAACCAGATCCGGAGATGGCCAGATCCAGTAGCTGCCGTTTAACCCATGGTAAACCGTTTCAAATACAACGATCAACAACAGTTGCAACAACGTAGACCACCAGATGATATGCTCCATTTTTTTCAGGGGCAGGTCTTTGGCAGAAGCGTGAAACAGTATTCCTGCCGGAATACCCATCGACGTAAAAGTCAGCAACACGTTAGCATTAACCATCACCAGTGAAAATATACCA
The DNA here is from genome assembly GCA_031375135.1 of Sphingobacteriales bacterium. Taxonomy (GTDB): domain Bacteria; phylum Bacteroidota; class Bacteroidia; order Chitinophagales; family Chitinophagaceae; genus Pollutibacter. The sequence goes on from JANMHK010000359.1 coordinate 3,111, forward strand.
AAGCCTTCAGGGCCGATTAACCTTGAAATCAGAATGGTATTTACCAGCTGGAAAACCAGGAACAGAACTCTGTAAATGGTATTGATCGTTACCTGTTGCAAAAGACCCATATGATGGTGGTCTAAGAAGCGTTTATTTCAAAGCTGCAATGATCTGCGCAAAATCTTCCACTTGCAAAGATGCTCCGCCTACCAGTCCACCGTCTACATCAGGCTGGGAAAATAACTCCACTGCATTGGAGCCTTTTACACTGCCACCATATAAGATCGACATCTGATCGGCAACAGCGGCAGAATATTTATCCGCCAACACATTACGGATATGAAGATGCATTTCCTGTGCTTGTTCTGAGCTGGCTGTTTTACCTGTACCAATGGCCCATATGGGTTCGTAGGCAATAACGATCTTTAGTATCTGCTCTTGGCTGAGGTGGAACAGGCTTTCTTTAAGTTGATTTTCTACAAACGCATTCTGGCCATCTGCTTCACGTATCGCAAGGGCCTCACCACAACAGAAAATCGGTGTCATGCCTTTCGACAACACGATGTCTGTTTTCTGAGCCAATATTTCGTTTGATTCCTCAAAATATTCCCGTCGTTCAGAATGTCCCAATACCACGAATGGAATATGGATGGATTGCAGCATATCTGCAGAGACTTCCCCTGTGTAGGCTCCAGATTCTTTATGGTAACAGTTCTGTGCTGCAACCGAATAGTTCTCCCTGCCTGAGAGTTTACCCGAAGCCATCATGAGGTAAGGGAATGGAACGGCAAACACTGCGTGTTGGTGTGGCTGAAGGTTGATGTTCTTTGACAAGAGTCCATTAAGCAAAGCCTCTCCCTGTTCGAAACGAAGATTCATTTTCCAATTTGCTGCTGCGATTTTTTTTCTCATAGATGTTCAGTATTGCTGTAAAGCATTAATAATTTTTCTTTTTCGATTATGGTAAGACTTTTATTTTTAAACGCCATCCAGTTGTTGATATCAGAGATAGCTTTATCACGATCATACCTAATTCCTGTATCCGCTCCCCAACTGAAGCTGGGTATATATTTCGAAACCAATACGCCGGATTGAAAGATGTTGGAAGATACGCCTACTACGGTTCCAGTATTAAACGAGGTATTGATCCCACACCTCGAATAATC
>JANMHK010000369.1:0-6901 GCA_031375135.1 Sphingobacteriales bacterium
CAACCTGCTCGCAGAAGATGAGGAACTGATCGACATCGAACACGAGGCAAAGCAGTATGTCAGGCAGTGCCGCATTGATGCGTGGGACAATTTCCTTTTACCCATCCGTGAACAAGTGGCGAAAGCTGTTCAACTGGTCAATGAATTGGCCGACAAAACCGAGGAGCCCGAAAAACTACTTCAGCTTACGGCTGAATTAAAATCAAATCGGGAACCCTTGCGGCGGGACGTTATGAAGTTGCTTAGAAGATCGATGATCTTTTATAAGCAGGGTACCGAAGAGGTTAAGGAGTATTACAAACAACTGAGTAAAGAAAACGAACAGCTCTACAATACCCATCTTCATCATGAAGGCGCAGGTTCTGCTGTGGCGGTAAATGCCGTTGAAGCAGATTATGCGCTGGATGCCCCCCTGATTAACGGGTATGAAGTGTTGAATAAATATTTTGACCAGGTTTTTGCATCCAATCCCCTGGTGTTTGCATTTGGTGAGGATGTGGGCAAGATTGGGGATGTGAACCAGGGTTTTGCCGGCCTGCAGGAAAAATATGGCGAGATCAGGATCTTTGATACCGGCATCAGGGAACTCACGATCATTGGCCAGGGTATCGGTATGGCCCTCAGGGGGCTGCGGCCGATCGCGGAAATTCAATACCTCGATTATCTTTTATATGGGTTGCAGCCACTTAGTGATGATCTGGCTACCCTTCAATTCAGAACAGTTGGTAACCAGGCTGCCCCGCTGATCGTCAGAACCCGTGGACACAGGCTCGAAGGCATTTGGCATAGCGGTTCTCCTATGGGGATGATCATCAATTCACTTCGGGGCATTCACGTTTGCGTGCCACGCAATATGGTTCAGGCAGCAGGAATGTATAACACATTGCTGGAAAGTTGTGAGCCGGGGTTAATGATCGAGTCTTTAAACGGTTACCGTCTCAAAGAAAGACTTCCTTCTAATCTGCTCAGCTTTCGTGTTCCTTTAGGCATTCCGGAGACCATTCGCGAAGGATTTGATATCAGTCTGGTGTCTTATGGTTCTACCTTAAGGGTAGTTATGGAAGCAGCTGAAGTATTGGAAGATCTTGGCATTAGTTGCGAAGTGATCGATGTGCAAACTTTACTTCCATTCGATATTAATCACCTGATCCTGGAAAGTTTGAAGAAGACAAACCGGATTCTTTTTATAGATGAAGACGTACCGGGCGGCGCCGCAGCATATATGTTCAATAAAGTTATGGAAGAACAAGGCGGATACCGCTGGCTCGATGTGAGCCCCCGAACGCTGACGGCAAAAGCACACCGGCCGGGATATGGAAGCGATGGAGATTATTTCTCTAAGCCCAATGCAGAAGACGTGATCGTTACGGTACAGGAAATGATGGCTGAGTAAACTTCATCTGGACCCGGTCGTCACCGCGCAGGAAATGATGGCTGAGTAAACCCGTGTCAAATAAAAGGATCATGGTAGAAACCTGTCGTTCCATTTGGTGTCTGGTAGCCAGCATGTTTGTTTTTTCCCGAACCATCTGTACCTGTTCTTAGATACATAATGGTAGATCGCATCCCGAATGAAAACAGGGATGATCATGAATGCATAGAGCAAGGACCAACCTCCGCCCAAAAGTTTTAAAACCCTCAGCGCTGCCGTTGAGCGAGTATAGATCTTACCACCATCTTCAACAATAAATGTTTTGTACTGATCCATTGGAAGATGATTTTCCCTCAGCATTTTTTGTCCTGCTTCACCTTGCAGGGAAGCAAATCGAAATCTGTTCCGATGATCGTGCTTCAGTAGAAATTGCACGGAACCCGTGCAGAGATTGCAAATCCCATCGAAATAGATGACGGGTTTGGCATCCATTATTTGAGGTTGTAGAAAACTTTCTGAACATCTTCGTCCTGCTCCAAACGGTCTACCAGTTTTAGCACTTCCTGGGCATCTTCTTCACCTAACTCGACGGTATTAACGGGGATCCATTCTAACTCCGAACTAAGGGGATGAAGGTTCTTGTCTTCCAATGCTTTTTGCATATTCCCAAAGTCGGCAAAACCAACCCGAAGTACAATAACGTCCAGCCCATTTTCATCAGTACTTTCACCCAACTCTTCCAGCCCGAAATCGATGAGTTCAAATTCAAGGTCGTCCATATTCAAACCTTCTGGTTTGAGTTTAAACACACCCATTTTCTTGAACTGGAAACTAACACTGCCACTATTACCCAGGGTACCGTTCCCTTTATTAAAATGGGACTTTACATTCGCCACTGTTCTTACATGATTGTCTGTTGCCGTCTCCACCAATATCGCCACGCCATGAGGTCCATAACCTTCGTATAGGATCTCATCGTAGTTGATCATTTCTTTACCCGCAGCCCTTTTGATCGCGGCCTCTACACGGTCCTTTGGCATGTTCACTGCTTTGGCGTTCAGCATACAGCGCCTTAGAGCTGGGTTGGTGTCCGGGTCCGGGCCGCCTGCCTTAACGGCAATAACGATCTCTTTCCCAATCCGGGAAAACTGCTTTGCCATCTTGTCCCACCTGGCGAACATGGTAGATTTACGAACTTCGAATATGCGACCCATAGGAGAAATTTATCGGCTGCGAAGTTAATGATTATTTATCAGGTAGCAGGAGCAGGAAGAAGAAAGCGGGACCCGAAAAAAAGGACACAAAAAAGAGGCTGGATGGCCAGCCTCTTCTGCTATGTAAGTTCCTGAATCAGTTATTGAAAATCTTTTGCCTTGGGCAGAATATCTCCCGGGGCATTGAGCTTGCTCCTTTTACGACTGTAAAGGAAATAAACCAGAAGCCCGATAATCATCCAGCCAAACGCAAATTTCAGGGTCCTTAAATCAATGGCAACGATCATACCCAGGCAGATCAGTGCGCCAAGAATAGGAACAAGCGGAACCAATGGAGTTTTAAATGGCCGAACCATGTTTGGATTCTTTCTTCTCATGATCCAAACTCCGAGGCTCACAAGCACAAACGCAAACAGGGTGCCGAACGAAGTAAGGTCGCCAGCCATATGGCCGGGTACAAAAGCCGCGAATAAGCCTACAAATACGAACAGGATCCAATTGGCTTTATAAGGCGTTTTGTATTTTGGATGAAGTTCACCGAATGCTTTGGGAATCAGACCGTCGTTACTCATCGTATAGAAAATACGGCTCTGGCCCATCAACATCACCAGGATCACGGACGAGAAGCCGGCAAGGATCGCCACAGTCACACTGGTAGCGAGCCAGCCATAGCCATGCATATAATGCGAGATGGCATAAGCAACAGAAGCTTCCTGACCTTTTGTGGGATCAGTGAAGTCAGTATAAGGGGCAACACCGGTCAGGACATGACCGAATAAAATATACAGGATCGTACAAACCACAAGTGAACCTAAGATGCCGATGGGCATGTCACGGGCTGGATTTTTTGCTTCCTGTGCGGCCGTGGATACGGCATCAAATCCGATAAACGCAAAGAACACAATGGCTGCACCGCCTAATACACCACCCCAGCCATGTTTGAAAACACCTTCATGACCTGCGGTACCTTCGGGGATCAGATAGGGAGTATGGTTGGCGGGTTCAATGAACTGCCAGCCTACTGCAATAAATATAAGAACGATGGCTACTTTGATAAACACGATCACTGCATTAACCATGGCTGATTCCTGTGTACCACGGATCAACAACATCGTTAGCAACAGTAAAATAAATAAGGAGGGGATATTCATAATCCCGGAAGTTGTAATGCCATCAATGGTGACAGATTCAAAAGGGGAGTGGGACCATTCATAAGGTATTCGTCCCCCCAATAGTTTGTTCAAATATTCACTCCACGCAATAGAAACTGTTGCTGCACCGAGAGCATATTCCATGATCAGGGCCCAGCCGATGATCCAGGCAATCAATTCTCCCATCGTAACATAAGAATAGGCGTATGCACTACCTGCTATAGGGATCATGGCCGCAAATTCTGCATAGCACAATCCCGCAAATGCACAACCAATAGCAGCTACGATAAATGAAAGGGTTACTGCTGGTCCTGCTGCCTGGCCTGCAGCTGCAGCTGTTCTTACAAAAAGACCGGCACCGATAATGGCTCCAATACCCAGTGCAATCAGATTGCCTGCCCCGAGGGTTCTTTTCAGGCCTTTTTCTTCGTCCCTGGTGTGGGCGAGCATCGCTTCAAGATCCTTAGTTCTGAATAAACTCATACGTTATATTAATAAATTATGGGTAATGATAGAATTCGGAAAGATAAAGAATTCCCGATTTCACCAATCATTCATTTTTCGTAAAACTCTAATCCCAGCGCGAACCGCTACAGTAACATGAATTGATTATATTGCGGACTATGCAAAAAGGCAACCGTTTAACGGTTTATATCCTGCTTTCCATGGTGATTGGTATTATCATTGGTTACCTGATACATATCAATGCATCCCCTGAATATATTGCCAAAATCTCCCCCCAGCTTAAAGTTCTTACCACCATCTTTTTACGACTGGTGCAGATGATCATAGCACCCCTGGTATTTTCCACATTAGTGGTGGGAATTGCCAAATTGGGTGATATAAAAACCGTGGGGCGGGTTGGAGGCAAGGCCCTGTTATGGTTCGTCACGGCTTCCCTTATTTCGCTCCTGATCGGGATGTTCTGGGTGAACCTGTTTAAGCCTGGTGTTGGATTCGCCCCTGGCGGAGCGGACCTTTCTGCAGCGAAAGATGTGATCGGCAAGTCTAACGCATTTTCTCTGGTGGACTTTGTCAATCATCTGTTCCCGAAAAGTATCGTGGAGGCCATGGCGACCAATGAGATCCTCCAGATCGTTGTATTTTCTATTTTCTTCGGTATCGCGATGGCCCAGATCGGCGAAAGGGCTAAGCCAGTGCTGCATGCACTTGATTCCATTGCGCACATCATCCTTAAGATGGTTGGGTATGTGATGAATTTTGCCCCATTGGGCGTATTTGGCGCACTGGCTGCAGTTGTAGCTACCTATGGGGTCCAAAGTATCGTATTCGTCTACCTTAAATATTTCGGCGCCTTCCTGATCGGGATAGCTTCCCTCTGGGTTTTGTTGCTGACAGTTGGGTACATCATATTGGGCAGCAGGTTGTTTGAACTGATCAAACGGATCCTGAACCCTATGGCCATTGCTTTTAGTACCACGAGCAGTGAGGCGGTGTTCCCGAAAATGGTTGAAGAGTTGGAAGCATTTGGCTGCAAGAATAAAATCGTTTCTTTCATTCTTCCGTTGGGTTATAGTTTTAACCTGGATGGCAGTATGATGTATATGACCTTTGCCAGTATCTTCATCGCCCAGGTTTACCAGGTTCCACTGGACCTGCCTACCCAGTTGACCATGCTGCTGGTATTGATGCTCACGAGTAAAGGAATTGCCGGTGTGCCACGGGCGTCCCTGGTAGTGGTGACCGCTACTTGTGCGATGTTCGATATACCACCTGAAGGCATTGCCCTGATACTGCCCATTGACCATTTCTGCGACATGTTCAGAACCATGACCAATGTTATCGGAAATGCCCTGGCCACAGCAGCAGTTAGCAAATGGGAAGGTGAACTCACCAACCCTGTTGAATTGGCCGTAGAAGATTTATAAAATGTTGAAATGCTTGAGTTATTAGAAATAAGTTTTAGAGATTTGCTGAACCCGGAGTTTTATATTCAAAACGGTGGTTTGTGGTTGTTCCTTTTTATCGTTTTTGCAGAAACCGGGCTTTTTGCAGGTTTTTTTCTTCCCGGCGATTCACTCCTTTTTGTTGCCGGGATTTACAGCTCCGAGCTTGCTGCAGAAGTGAAAAGCACGGGCAATGAGTTCGCGGATCTGGTACTTCTCAGCGTGCTGGTGGTGACGGCAGGCGTAACTGGCAATATGGTCGGTTACTGGTTCGGCTCCAAAAGCGGTCCCTATCTTTTTAAGCGAAAGGATACTTTTTTCTTCAAGAAAAAACATCTCTATGCTGCCAAGGATTTTTATGACAAGCATGGCGGCGGAGCCATCATTTTTGCCCGTTTCTTACCCATCATCAGAACCTTTGCTCCCATCATTGCAGGCATCGTGGAAATGGATAAGAAGAAGTTCTCGTTTTTTAATATTATTGGTTGTGTTTCCTGGGCAGTGTCCATGTTGTTTGCCGGGCATTACCTGTATAAATTCTTCCTGAATACATTCCAGTTCGACCTTAAGGAAAGGCTTGAATTCATTGTGCTTGGCATTGTACTGATCACCACCTTACCAGTTATTTGGAAATTGATGAAAGGCGGCAATAAGCATAATCATACCGAGGACCCATCTTAAATTATTTTCATGGTGAAACCACAGCACTCGATCTTAAACATTGCTGTCATTGTTGCTGCGCTTGGCTATTTTGTTGATATATACGATCTCCTGCTTTTTACGATCGTGCGGGAACCCAGTTTGCGAGGCCTGGGTGTTGGAGATGCAAATATGATCGCCGCGAGCACCAGAATCATCAACTGGCAGATGATCGGCCTGCTGATCGGGGGAATGATCTGGGGCGTGATGGGAGATAAGAAAGGAAGACTAAGTGTGCTCTTTGGATCCATCATGTTATATTCTGTAGCCAATTTCCTAACCGGCTATGTTACCACGGTAGATCAGTATGCCACCGCCCGCTTTATTGCAGGTATTGGTCTGGCTGGTGAACTGGGTGCTGGCATCACCCTGGTCAGCGAGTTATTGCCTAAAAATAAAAGAGGTATAGGTACTTCACTGGTCGCAGGTATTGGCTTATTCGGTGCCGTGTTTGCCTATTTTATTTATCGTACTACTGAAGACTGGCGTCTTTGCTATAAGATCGGAGGTGGTTTGGGTCTGGTCCTCCTTGTATTACGGATAAGTGTAGCCGAAAGC
>JANMHK010000371.1:0-3157 GCA_031375135.1 Sphingobacteriales bacterium
ACGGATACGCGACATCTTTTTTCGTCCCCTCTGGCGTAAAATGTCGCCACTCATAAAACCCCGACGAAAGCACAAGACATCTTCGTTTTAGCGCAGCATTGCGATAAGTGGGCTTATTCAGCATTTCCTCACCCACGGCATTCAACGTGTTTTTGGGAGGATCCTTTTTGCCCGTCTTCGGATTGATACCCCCTCGTCTAAATTGTTCAACATCTTTCCAGGTCTTCAAATAATGCGGGATCAATTCCCAGTGCATGATGGTAAGTTCTGCCGATTCTCCGCCATCTACAGGTTTTATGACGGGCCAGTCCGAAAAATCAAATCCACTTTGCATGGGTTTGAGCAACGAAAGGTCATAATCTTTCAACAGAATGTCTATCTCCTGCAACCTGATCGCCTCAGCTCGACTCACCCTTATACCGTTATAAAAACACATCCTTACGCTTTTAACTTATTTACCTCTAAATTTAGCACTTAAACTTTCTTCATCCGCTCCAAAATGAGTCCCGGAATATCAGTGATCATATGCTGCTTCAACAGTGAGCAAAGAATAAAGCCGACCCTTGAGCACCTCAGAGCCCAAACAGGGATGGAGAATATTTCGTGGGAAATCATCCTGGTTAATAATGCCAGTACCGACAATACGGTTACTAAGGCCCTGGAAATCTGGGAACATCTTCAAAATAACATGAATCCCGATCTTCATGTGGTGGACGAACCTTCACCTGGATTAAGCAATGCTCGAAAAACAGGCATTTACGAGGCGAGCTTCGAAATTCTCTGCTTTTGTGACGATGATAATTGGTTACACCCCAATTACCTGTCGACCGCCTATGAGATCATGACAAATAATGGTTCGATAGGGGCACTCGCGGGTAAAGGCATCGCCATCAGTGATATTCAACTTCCGGATTGGTTCGCGCAATACCAAACTTGTTATGCCTGCGGAACACTGGCCGAAAAAAGCGGCGACGTCACCGGAAATAAATGGATCTGGGGAGCCGGGATGATTTTAAGAACTGCTTATATGAAAAGGCTTTTCGAAGCCGGGTTCTCAAATATAAACGAGGACCGAAAAGGAGAAAACCTGTCCTCTGGAGGTGATACCGAAATCTGTTACTGGCATATTCTGACAGGAAAGAAACTTTGGTACGATGAACGACTCGTTTTTTCGCATTATATTTCTCCGGCCCGTTTAACGAAAGAGATGGCGGAACGATTATGGAATGAACTCGACAAATCGTATAACAGTCTTGCACCCTATTTCCCGCTCATCTTTCCCGGACCCCGGCCCCAGGGAAATAAACTCAGCCTTTTCACCCAAGCTTTGTTCCATATTATTCAAAGAAAAGATGGCACTCAATTGTATATGCAACTAAGGCCTATGTTTGATTGGCGACTCAATAAGAAGACCCGTGACATAGTCGATACGGTGAAGAATTTTAAAAGGAAGGAAATACATCAATTATGAGTCTGAGATCGTCTGCTAAAATCCTGGTCAAAAACATTCTGGCGAAAGCTGGTTTCGAGATTCGCACAATCAATTCCAAGGGTCTTGGGTATTTATCGGCCGAAAATGTAATACGCAAATCAGAAGAACAAAAGATTACAGTAAACCAATATCTTGAAAATTTGTGGGGTTTGGATTCTCATGCTGAAAAGATCATATCCAGACTTGAGCTGAATCATCATTTAAAAAATACGCCTTTCAACATTCTTGAGATAGGTGCAGGCACCGGCATATATGCCGATAAGGTGATCAAAGTTCTTGGGAAAGAAAATATAGCCCTGCATCAGATCTATGAAACGGCGCTGGACTGGGTGGGCTACCTAAAGGAACATTATGCAGTAGACATTGTTCAGGCGAATGGCTATAACCTTAATGGTACCGAAAATAATTCGATGGACCTGGTGCACGCACACGGGGTATTTGTCTATACGAGTTTTATAACCACAATGAGCTATTTGAAAGAAATTTGCCGGGTTACAAAAAAAGACGGCCTTGTCTTATTTGATGTGTTCGACGAAACTTGCTTTGATGATGAGATCATTAATAACTGGATAAGCAGATCTGAAACTTACCCCTGCATCACGCCTGAAGCATTTATCATGGAGACTTTTTCCAGCTACGGATTCAGTTTGCTAAATTCGTTTCATGAGAATTTCAGTCCGGGCAGGGCAAGATATTTTCTTTTCAAGAATACCCAGCCGGCATAGTTCTCTAAAGCGTTTATTCTTTTTACAAACAACAGCACTCATCCTACTAATAAGAATTTGCCACAGTGTTTATAACAGGATCGCACTATGCCCATGCTCTCTAATATCTCTCTCGCCATCAGGAAGGGAATGCAATACTTATTCACCAGGCCAGTGACATGGCTGGCTATTCGATATTCTTCATTTCCCAGACAAGAAGATGTCAATAAAGCACTCGACGAATTATACAAAGAGATACTCGGCGGAAACACAAAAAAAGGCCGGCTCGTTAATATCGACCCGCAACTGCAATCTATTATCATCTTCTCCGATCAACATAAAGGCGCGAGGAACGGATCAGATGATTTTCTGGCTTCAGAATCTAATTACCTGACAGCCTTACAGTACTATCAGGAAAAAGGTTATCTATTGGTTTCCCTCGGAGATAGTGAAGAGCTCTGGGAAAATACCGTGTTGGCTGTTATGAAGCATTACAAAAACACCTTTGAGGCCGAACGGCTTTTTGCCCTCAGGAATGCTTTTTACAAAGTCTATGGCAATCATGATCTATTCTGGGACAATGACCCTTTTGCGAGTTCATTCCTTGAAAAAGCGTATAGCTTCCCAGTCGCCATCTATGCCGGCATCATATTCAAAATCCACCTCGCCGGCAATGACCTCAACATTTTTTGTACCCATGGACACCAGGGTGATGCGCAAAGTGATGGCAACGCTTTCTCGAAATGGTTTGTCTCATACATCTGGGGTCCTTTGCAGGCCTACCTCCAGATCAATATCAACAAGCCTTCAGCCAACCATGAGCTGAAAACGCTGCATAACGAATATATGTACCAATGGAGCCGGCAACAGGAAAACATGCTGCTGGTCACCGGCCATACACATCAACCTGTTTTTAAATCGTTGACACACCTGGAGCGCTTGTTTCTGAAAAGGGAAGAAG
>JANMHK010000410.1:0-6811 GCA_031375135.1 Sphingobacteriales bacterium
GTCAGGAGTTGGGCATTCAGACACCACACAACCCTGGAAACTGATCACCCTTGACCCGGGCCATTTCCACGCGGCACTGATCCAGAAAACCATGTACCCTGATGTGGACGCTACCGTGCACGTATATGCGCCAAAAGGAAATGATGTGAAGCTGCACCTTAATCGGATAAACGCCTACAACACCAGGCCCGCTTCACCCACGGCCTGGAAAGAAAATGTGTATGAAGGGGATGATTTTTTTTCCCGGATGCTGGCCGACAAGGCTGGCAACATCGTGATGCTCGCAGGCAACAATAAAAAGAAAACGGAATATATACTGAACAGTATCAAAGCGGGGTTCAATGTTTATGCCGATAAACCCATGGTGATCAATTCGGCTTCACTCCCACTGCTTGAGGAAGCTTTTAGTGTTGCAAAGAAGAAAAATCTGTTGCTCTATGATATCATGACTGAACGTTATGAGATCACGACCATGATTCAAAAAGCTCTTTCACTCACGCCCCAGATTTTCGGGAAGCTCATGAAAGGAAGCCCGGATAATCCCTCAATCACCAAGGAAAGTGTGCATCATTTTTATAAAGAAGTATCCGGATCGCCCTTACAAAGGCCACCCTGGTTCTATGATGTAGAACAGGAAGGCGAGGGCATTGTGGATGTCACCACTCATCTGGTAGATCTGGTGCAGTGGGAAGCCTTCCCTGATCAGGTACTAAACAAAAAAGATGTGGTGATCAACAAGTCAAAACGCTGGAATACGGCTGTTAGTTTGAGTCAATTCACGGCAAGCACCTCCACAGCAAATTTTCCCGACTACCTGAAAAAATATGTAGACGCCAATGGCGTGTTGCAAGTGAGTTCAAACGGCGAGATCAATTATACGCTGAAAGGGGTACATGCAAAAGTATCAGTGATCTGGAATTATAAAGCAGAGGCAGGTGGGGGTGATACACATTTTTCTATTATGCGTGGTACTGCAGCTGACCTCGTGATCAGGCAAGGTGCGGAACAGAAATTTCAGCCTAAACTCTATATAGAGAAAAAAAGCAACTTGTCAACGGCAGCGGTCGAAAATGCGTTCAAGCAAGTTGAAAAGAAATTTCCGGGCATCAGTCTTACAGCCAACGATAAGGGCTGGGAGGTGGTTATTCCTGATTCATACCGGGAGGGCCATGAAGCTCATTTTGCACGGGTAACCGAAAAATACCTGGGTTACCTGAAAGCAGGAAAACTACCTGCATGGGAAGTCCCGAATATGATTACGAAGTACTACACCACAACCTCTGCTTTGGCAAAGTCCAGGTAGAAATGTGGTGAATGTGGAATCATTGTACAACCTTAAGGTTCGAAAATATTTAGGGCATTCATCGTAGTAATGCGGGCCACTTCTTCTTTCTCAAGGCCTGTGATCTCTGATATCTTATCAGCAACGAATTTCAGATAACTGCTTTCGTTTCGTTTACCCCTGAACGGCACCGGCGCGAGATAAGGTGCATCCGTTTCTAAAACCACCTTGTCGATCCCGATGGCAGCGATCAATTGATCCAGGCCGCTTTTCTTATAAGTAACCACTCCTCCGATCCCCAGGTACATGCCCATATCCATGATCTCTCCTGCTTCATCAATACTGCCTCCAAAACAGTGAAAGATCCCTTTAATGCTTCCGTTCCCAACTTCTCTTACTACGTCTATGCATTGGCGTAGAGAATTCCGGGAGTGTATTACTACGGGTAGGCGATAATCCAGGGACCATTCCAGTTGTTTCCGGAAAACATGGTACTGTTGCTCAGAAAAACTCTGATCCCAATAAAAATCCAATCCGATTTCGCCGATGGCAACAAAAGGCCGGACCGCCAACCAGTCACGCACCACTTCCAACTGCTCGGCAGCATCTTCTTTCACATAGCAGGGATGCAAACCCATCATGGAGAAACACCTGCCAGGATATTCTTTCTCCATCTCTATCATCAGATCCATTGAACTGACATCGATATTTGGCAGGTAAAATCGACCTACACCCTCGTTTACAGCCCTCATGATCATTGCGTGACGGTCATCCTGAAATTCTTCAGCATAAAGATGGCAGTGTGTATCAATCAGTTGCGTTGAAATCATACCCTAAATATCATAATAAATTGAATCTGACGTTAAACCTTGAGCATTATAGGAAGTCAGAGTAATAGTACCCGTATGAAACAGAACCCAAAAACATTAAAAAAATCAATTGACTTTATGAAACACGCTTCAATTATCTACCGCACCACCACCCTCCTGCTGGTCTCTGGTGTCTTATTCATTAGTTCCTGCAAAAAAGAATCATCCCAAAACTCCGACGATGCACTGTCAGTTGCTGAAGCCACTTTAGATGAAGTGCAGCTTAATGCAACTTTTGACGACGTTTTCGATAATGCCGCCGGCATCGATCTGGCTACATCGGGAGATGAGATCGGCATCTACGGCGGAACCGGTTTTGGACTTTTCCCAGGTCAGGCACTGCCCGATCAGCCAACTTTAAGATGTTTCACGGTAACGGTAACACCTCGCGAAAGGGGCGTTTTCCCAAAAACCGTGGTTCTTGACTTCGGCACCGGCTGCGAAACAAATGGTCATATCCGAAAAGGAAAGATCATCACTGTATATTCCGGGCCTTTGCATGTCCCTGGCAACAAAGCAGTTACCGAATTTGACGGCTATCAGATCGATGACCTGAAAATTGCCGGACGCCATGTTGTTCAGAATACCACAGAACCCGGTGCTAACCAACGTCGATTTACGCGTACGGTCGAATCCAAAGTCACTAACGTATCTAATGGCAACTGGAGAACCTGGAGCGGCGTTACCGTTATGAAGCAAATTGAAGGAAATGGAACGCCACTTTGGCCAGTTGATGACATTTACCAGTTTACCGGTAGCCGCAAAGGAGAGAACTCCAACGGAAGAACCTGGGCGTCTGAAACCAAGGAGCCACTGGTTAAAGCCTTCACATGTGCCTGGATTTCAAAAGGCATACTTCTGATTAGGGTGAACACCACCGTTGCCACGCTGGACTTCGGAACTGGAACCTGTGATGACGAGGCTACAATCACGATAAATGGCGTATCTAAGGTCATAAAACTGCGTTAAAAAATTGTTGCACAGTATCAAAAGAATTGTAACTTAGTCCCAGTTTTCATAGGGTACGGATTAAAAACGGGCCAGGGTGTCTACCCAGGCCCAATTTTTTTTAAGTCGTCACTGATCGCTAATCTTCGGTTACCCACCCTATCCTTCGAGCTCACACTAAATATTGCTGATCAGGACCCTCATAGCTTGTTTTATAAAACTGCGGTTACCCATCCTCTTTTCTTTATTTCTTCCAGTACTAACGGCAATGCATGCCGTAACTTATCCAATGCTTTTTCACTGTCATGGAAAACAATGATGGACCCCGGCTTCATATTACGGAGCACGTTTTCTGCGCATCTTGCCGGGCTTATCGCCGGGTCAAAATCACCGCTTAACAGGCTCCACATGACTGTTTTCATGCCCAGTTCATTCCTGATCTTTCTGAGTTGGGAGAACCGAACCCTGCCATATGGAGGCCGGAACAAGTCTGAACTGATCAGGCCACTGGTTTTCCTGATTTCACGGATATATTCCTCGGTGCCAGTTTTCCATCCATTTGCATGGGTGAAGGTATGATTGCCTGTTCTGTGGCCTTCCTGGATTATTCTTTTATAGATATCCGGATGATTATCTACATTCTTACCAATGCAAAAAAAACTCGCCCTGGCATTGTATTCTTTGAGCAGATCCAATACAAAGGGCGTTGCCACCGGATGTGGGCCATCGTCAAAACTCAGGTAGATCTTATTGTCATACGCAGGCATCTCCCAAATACATTCACTGTATATCTGCTTCAGCAGCCATGGAGTCCTGACGGGATAGATCATGCACCAAAAATATGACAACCGGGTCTGGAATCGATGGCCATGTCTAATTCGTATCTTCGGGCCATGGAAAAAGTCAGGGTAAGATTTGCACCCAGCCCTACAGGCGGACTGCACCTGGGTGGAGTGAGAACCGTACTATACAATTATCTATTCGCCAGAAAACACCTGGGCGATTTTGTCCTGCGCATTGAGGATACCGATCAACACCGCTTTGTGTCAGGCGCAGAAGACTATATTGTTGAGTGCCTGAACTGGTGTGGGCTTGTTCCCGATGAAAGTCCCACGCAAGGAGGCCCATATGCTCCTTATCGTCAGAGCGAACGAAAATCTTCCTATCTCGCCTATGCAGAACAACTGGTGGCTGCAGGCCATGCTTATTATGCATTTGATACGCCAGAGGAATTGGACGAGATGCGGGCCCGTTATAAAACAGAGGAGAACCCCTCGCCGCAGTACGACAGCAAGATCAGGATGCACATGAAGAACTCCTTGACCGATCCTGAAAAAGCGAAGCAGCTGATCGCGGAAGGTGTGCCCTATGTGATCAGGATCAAGATGCCCGAGCACGAGGATGTCAGTTTTACGGACCTGATCCGGGGCGAAGTCCATTTCAATACGGGGCAGTCGGACGATAAGGTACTACTCAAAGCCGATGGGATGCCTACCTATCACCTGGCGGTGGTAGTGGACGATTACCTCATGAAGATCACCCATGCTTTTCGCGGTGAAGAATGGTTGCCTTCGGCCCCTGCCCATATCTTGTTGTGGAAATACCTGGGGTGGGAAAAGAACATGCCCCAATGGGCCCATCTTCCCCTGATCCTAAAACCAGACGGACACGGCAAACTTTCGAAACGGGATGGCGACAAACTGGGTTTCCCTGTATTCGCCATGAACTGGACCGACCCGAAAACCGGCGATCTCACCGAGGGATTCAGGGAAAGAGGATTTTTGCCGGAAGCATTTGTAAATCTGCTCGCCATGCTGGGTTGGAACGCAGGCACCGAACAGGAACTCTTTTCGCTGGAAGAACTGGTGGCTCAATTCAGTATTGAGCGGGTGCATAAAGGCGGGGCGAAATTCGATTTTGAAAAAGCAAAATGGTTCAACCACGAATGGATCAAAAAAAGCAGTGGCGAAAGGCTTCTCCCTGATGTGAAAATCTATTTCGAAAAAGCAGGGATCCCGGCGGCCGATGATCTGCTTCTTCGGGTCATCGACTTGGTGAAGGAACGATGTACCCTGCTGCCCGATTTTGTGGAGCAGGGCGGATTTTTCTTCCGGCGTCCGGCAAGCTATGACCTGGAATCGTTTCGGGGAAAATGGACGGGCGATAAGACTTCTTTCTTCAAAACTTATATTGAGAAATTACAAGCCTTGGAGAAATGGGAGTTTGCAAACATGGAACTTCTTTTCAAAGAACTTGCAGCTGAAAAAAATATCAAAGCCGGGGAACTCCTGGCCCCTTTGCGGATCATGCTGGTAGGCGCTAAATTTGGACCGCCGGTATTTACCATCTCAGAGATGCTTGGTAAAGGGGAAACCATTGCGCGCATAGAAGAGGTATTGCAGCAACTGGGCGAATGAAATTAATATTACAGTATGAGCCATTCATCTTTAAACAGACCGGTTCGCGTACTTGTGGCTAAAGTTGGCCTTGACGGGCACGACAGGGGCGCGAAGGTCATTGCCACGGCCCTGAGGGATGCGGGCATGGAAGTGATCTATACGGGCCTCAGACAGACGCCGGAAATGGTTGTTCAGGCTGCCTTGCAGGAAGACGTTGACGCGATAGGCGTCAGCATTCTTTCCGGTGCGCATATGACGGTATTTCCGAAAATCATCAACCTGATGAAAGAGAAAGGCATGCACGATGTGCTGCTGACGGGTGGCGGGATCATTCCGGAAGCAGATATGAAACAACTGCAGGAAATGGGGGTTGGTCAGTTATTTGCACCCGGAACCAGCACCGGTGACATTGCAGATTATATCAAGGCCTGGACAGCAAAAAAAGATCAAAACAAATAACCGTGGATACATTACTCACTGCACTCAGCAACGGCGTACTAACCATAACCATCAACAGGCCGGATAAGCTCAATGCCCTCAATAAGACCGTGCTCTCAGAACTGAACGAAGTGTTGGACGATGTATATGCCAATAGAGACATCTATGGCGTGATCATTACCGGTGCCGGGCCAAAATCATTTGTGGCGGGGGCCGACATCACGGAATTTATGAGCATCAGCAAAGAAGCGGGTGCTGCCCTGGCGAAAAAAGGACAGGACATCTTTGCGAGAATAGAGCAGTGCGGCAAACCTGTGATTGCTGCAGTTAATGGTTTTGCTTTGGGGGGTGGCTGTGAACTTGCTATGGCCTGCCATATCAGAATGGCCTCTACAGTGGCGAAGTTTGGTCAGCCTGAAGTAAACCTGGGCATCATACCGGGCTATGGCGGCACCCAGCGTCTGGCACAGCTGGTAGGAAAAGGCAAAGCCATGGAACTGATCTTGTCGGGCAACCTGATAGACGCCCAGCAGGCATTGCAAATTGGATTGGTTAATCATGTGACGGAGCCTGACCAACTGATTCCCGAAACAGAAAAACTGATGCTCACTATCCTGTCTAAATCACCCCTGGCGGTGCGTCAATCGATTGCTGCCATCAACGCGGGGTTTGATCACTCACTCAACGGATATGAGGAAGAGATCAGGCTGTTTGGCGAATGTGCCGGCACTGATGAAATGAAAGAAGGCGTTACTGCATTTCTGGAAAAAAGAAAACCCGCGTTTCACTGATACTTAGATCTCAATGGTCGAAAGAAATCAAGTTGAATAGTCCTGAAATAAGTTGACAGATTTTTAAATGATCCCGGTTGCCTC
>JANMHK010000220.1:0-13396 GCA_031375135.1 Sphingobacteriales bacterium
CGGCGTCGCCATACTTGCAGCATGTTATCTGGCAGGCCAGTTGGCAGGGGAGTTGTTAGGAAAATGGACCGGGGTGAACGGCAATATAGGCGGTGTGGGTTTTGCGATGTTGATGCTGATCATACTTGCGGACTGGATGAAGAAACGGGGGTACCTGGGTGCAGAACCGGAGAAAGGGATTTTGTTTTGGAATGCCATGTATATCCCGGTGGTGATTGCTATGTCGGCCACACAAAACGTCAATCTTGCGCTGCATAGCGGATGGCTTGCCGTTTGGGCAGGGATCATCTCAACCTCTAGTTGTTTTTTACTCGTGCCATTCATCTCCAGGGTAACCCGGAATGCAGAGGCTAATCAACAAGAGCAACATTAACTATGGAACTTGTTGAAAAGATCCTCGAGAAGAATGGCTTTGTCTTTGCGTTCCTTGTTGTAGGGCTATTAATGTATGCTTCATCTCGATTGTCGGCCACCTTCACAAAAGGTAAGATACCGGGCATTGCAATCGCGATATTTGCGGGATTGGTGCTTGCGTTGTTGGGCGATAAAAAAGGAATTGCCGACATCTCTTTTTTTTCCGGCATGGCCTTTCTCGGAAGTACCATGCTCAGGGATTTCACCATTGTAGCAACGGCACTGGGAGCAAGTTTTGGAGAGATCAGAAAGAATGGACTGGCAGGATTTCTATCATTGGCACTTGGAATATTTATAGCATTTTTTACCGGTGGATCCATTGGTTATGCCATGGGTTTTCAGGATGCGATCAGCTTCACCACTATTGGGGCCGGAGCTTGTACGTTCATTGTAGGTCCTGTGACAGGTTCCGCAATAGGAGCCTCTTCAGAACTCATCGCCATCAGTATCGCAACCGGCGTGATCAAAACGGTGATGGTAACCATTCTTACGCCCGTGATCGCGAAACGAATTGGCCTCACCAACCCACACACTGCGATGGTTTACGGCGGATTGATCGGAACAACCAGCGGCGTAGCTGCCGGCCTTGCAGCAACTGATCCCAAACTGGTACCCTATGGTGCCCTTACAGCAACTTTCTATACTGGGCTGGGATGCCTTCTGTGTCCTTCGCTATTTTATTTCCTGGTTCGAGCCATACTTTCATGATCTTATATGTTAGCGAAAGACGCCTGATATAAGGCCCTGTAGGTCATTCAACTATCTGCTTTGGGGGAAAAAACATCCATTAATGTTTAAAATAAACTCCCTCATCTCATTGAAACTTAACTTTTCGGATAGAAATTTGAGCGTAGTTTTAAGCTGATCTAAAAACGGATGGTTAAGAAATCGGTTCTATTTTTCCTGATAACCTTGGTGGGGGCCACGTCAACTCTTACTGCACAACAGTGGGCGGTTGATGTATTTGCAGGCACTGCAAACTATCAGGGAGATCTGGTGGAGAAGCGTTACACGATGCAAAACTCTAAAATTGCATTGGGTATAGGTGCCAGTTATATCGTGAACGGACATTTCCGGGTGCGGGGTTTATTTAGTTTTGGTAAAGTAACCGGGGACGATAAAGACAATACAGATCCCTTACTGCAAGCTCGTAACCTCAATTTCTTTTCCAATATTTCGGAGTTCAGTATCACTGCCCATTACGATATCCTTGATTTGGATTATAACAAGATTACTCCTTATATTTTTGCAGGGATAGGTGCATTCCATTTTAATCCCTATACTTTCGACTCGGTCGCTGGAAAAACTTTCCTGAAGCCTTTAAGTACGGAAGGGCAGGGGTTAGCTGCTTATCCCGATCGAAAGCCATACAGTCTTACACAACTTAACATACCATTCGGCGCCGGCGTCAAATTCAAGGTTAATGACGATGTCACTATTGCGTGGGAGATCGGTTTAAGGAGAACTTTCACTGATTACCTGGATGATCTTAGTACTCAATATGTTGACCAGGCTACTTTGATCAGCGAGCGGGGTCAATTGGCTGCTAATGTTGCCTGGAGAGGTGATGAGGTGAAAAACAATCCTTCCTTGTATCCACCTGATGGCACTATCAGGGGCGGACCTAAATTTAACGACTGGTTTTACTTCTCAGGGATCACCGCAACGTTTAAGATCCACGCGGGGCCTTCGTACAAAGAAAGCAGAAAAGGTAGCACGGCCTGTCCCAAAAAATTATAGTTTTTACTGCTGTACTACAGAAAGTACGTTATTTATAAAAAGAAAGAGGCTCATAGAAATGAGCCTCTTTTAGTTTCAACCCTAAACCCTTGAGAAAGATAAATGGTATTAATCCAAGATTATGCCAAAGTAAAAAAACGGGATAAATGTGGATAAGTCAGTTTAAAATCATGCTTAAAGTACTGATTTTCAACCTCTTAAGAGTTTTATACGAAGCGTAGTCCCAGTTTCTGTTTACCAATCTTAATAAAAAAACTTATGCTCTGATCAGGAAACCTTTTCCAGTCCTGAGAAGAAGAATGAGCCTTCGATTGCCGCATTTTCATCACTGTCACTGCCATGCACCGCATTACGGCCAATGCTTTCAGCATAAAGCTTGCGAATGGTTCCCTCAGCTGCATTAGCCGGATTGGTTGCACCGATCAGGGTTCTGAAGTCGTCAACCGCATTGTCCTTTTCGAGTATGGCGGCTACAATGGGCCCGCTGCTCATGAATTCGACCAGTTCGCCATAGAAAGGCCTTTCTTTATGGATAGCGTAGAATTCGCCAGCTTTTGACGCGGACAGATGGAGCAATTTCATGGCTACGATACCGAAGCCAGCTTTGATGATATGATCAAGAATAGCTCCGGAATGGCCATTTTCAACGGCATCGGGCTTGATCATTGTGAATGTCCTGTTACTCATAATTATGTTTTTTCGCGGTGGCAAAGAAACGATACAATATGCAAATCGGCAAAACCAATGTAGAAATGACAGGCCTTAAAAAGGCTTAAGCCTGGCCAAAAAGCGTCAAAAAAGGGCTCCTATTGAAGCCTCCTTATCAAATTCTCTCTATTAATTGCCCTATCTTCGCGGCCTCATGAAACCGATTCAGGAATTGTTCCCATTTTTAACGCAGGAATCCAAAAGGGTTGTTGTGACCATGCACCAGAAGCCCGATCCGGATGCAATGGGTTCTTCGTTGGGGATGGCTTTGTTCCTGAGTAAACTCGGCCATGATGTAACGGTCATTTCTCCAACTAACTGGGCAGATTTTTTGAAATGGATGCCTGGCTGTAATGATGTGATCGATTATGAGGCAGCGCGAGAAAAAGCAGATGCCGTGCTTGACCAGGCGGAGTGGCTTTTTTGCCTGGATTTCAACACGTTTAGCAGAACGAGGTGGATGGCAAAGAAACTGGAAAGCATGAAATGCGTGAAAGTGCTAATCGATCACCATGAGGAACCTCATACCTCAGCATTTACCTACGGCATCAGTGTGATCCCCAAAAGTTCAACCGCCGAGCTGATATACGAATTCATCGTTAATTCAGGTCATAAAAACCTGATCGATATTCCCATTGCCCAATGTCTTTATGCAGGAGTGATGGCGGATACAGGATCGTTTCGGTTCCCGGTCACCACAGCCTCTGTTCACGAAATGGTGGCAACCCTTAAATTAACGGGCCTTGATCATTCTAAAATTCATGAACATATCTATGATAACTACCTGGAGAACAGGCTTCGCTTCATTGGTCATGTTCTATCTAACAGGATGGAGATCCTCTACGAATACAATACTGCACTGATCGCGATTCCAAAAGCAGATATTCTTCGTTACAATATCAGAACCGGCGATACAGAAGGCCTGGTCAACTACCCGCTTTCTATACAGGGCATTAAGTTAGCTGCCCTACTGATCGATCGCGACGAAGAGCGCAAATGGTCGTTTCGCAGTAAAGGTGAATTCGATTCAAATACATTTGCACGGACTTATTTTGAAGGTGGCGGACATTATAATGCCGCAGGTGGCCGAAGCAGCGGGAATATAGAAGAGAATGTAAAGAATTTTAAACTTGCTCTTAAAGAAGTAGCATCTCAATTACAATAAACATAAACAATGAAAGTAAACAGTAAATTATTGGTTGCCATATTGCCTGTTATCATGATGGGTTCGGCATGTACCAATGTCGGTTTCGAAAAAACAAAGACCGGTATGGAGTATAAGATCTTCGACCAGGGCAAAGGAACCAAACTCAAAAACGGCGATATCGTGAAATTTAATTACAGGATCTCGTATAACGATTCTGTGATCAACGAATCATATAGCCTGATCCCCGGTTATGATATGGTTGACAGTGTCGGACGGCCTCATGATTTTTCTGAGATCCTAAAACTCCTGAAAATCGGCGACAGTGTGGTGACTATCCAGTTTTACGATTCACTCGCCAAAGCAAACCCAATGGGAATGCCTCCTTACATGAAAAAAGGCGGCAAAATCAAAACCAGTCTGAAGATCCTTGGTGTATTTGCTTCTCGTGATAGTGTCATGGTCGACTATCAGGCGGAGATGGATAAATATCGCAATAAGGAAATGGCTACCATTGAAACCTACCTGAAGAACAATAACATCAAGGCTGAGCGTATGAAAGGATGTTTTGTTGAAGTAAAGGAAAAAGGTACTGGTGCTCCTGCAGAAAATGGCAAGATGGTTTCTATCAAGTATACAGGATATAATTTTGAAGGCAAGTTCTTTGATTCAAACACGGATAGTACCAAGCAAACCCAACCACACCCTATGGATCCATTCAGCTTCATCGCTGGCCAACAGGGTTCTGTTCAGGGAATGCTGGAAGGCATCACCAAGTTCAATAAAGGTGGTAAAGGAAGACTGTTCATTCCTTCATCTATGGGTTATGGTCCACAAGGATCTCCACCTGCCATCAAGCCAAACGAAAATCTGATCTTCGACGTTGAAGTTGTTGAAGTAGCTGATGCGCCACAACAAGCGCCTCCGCCACCCATGCCCCCAGGAAATTAATACAACATGTTTATAGAAGAAAGGCTTCTCCATTCATTTGGGGAAGCTTTTTTTTATGCGCTTTATATCGCGCGCCCGTAGGCTTCAGTTAGCTTCACTGCCTCTACCGCTTCCTTCACATCATGAACGCGAAGTATGGACGCCCCATGCAACAGGGCTATCGTATTCAGCACAGTTGTTCCATTCAGGGCATGCCCGGCATCGGTTCCTAGTGTTTTATAGATGGTCGATTTACGGGACAGTCCTGCAAGTAGGGGTAAATCAAAAATCCTGAACAGATTCAGGTTTTTCAGCAAACGAAAATTCTGCTCGATGGTCTTGGCAAAGCCAAAGCCCGGATCTATAATGATGTCCTTGATTCCAGCCTTCCTGCAAATCACAATCTTGGCAGTGAAATAATCCATGACCTCCCTAACAAGATCTTCATACACTGCCAGCTCCTGCATATTTCCCGGTTCGCCTTTCATATGCATCATGATATAGGGCACATCTAAAGTGGCGACCGTCTGGATCATGAGCGGATCAAGTTCACCGGCGCTGACATCGTTGACCATGCAGGCTCCGGCATGTACCGCAGCAGCTGCCACACGATGGTGAAAACTATCAATGGAGATAAAAGCCTTCGGGAACGCGCCATGTATGGCACTGACCACTGGTATTACCCTGTCAAGCTCTTCATCGGCCTCAACGCGTTGGCTTCCAGGCCTTGTGCTTTGCCCGCCAATATCCAGGATAGATGCGCCATCGGCCAGCATCTTCCCGGCCATTTCGACGTAGCTTTCCACGCTGCCGCTGCTGTTACCGCCATAAAATGAATCCGGGGTAACATTCAAGATGCCCATTACCAAAGGTTTATCCACAACCATCAGCCTCCCGGCGCAATTCAATGTGGCAATTGGCAGCTTTAAACTATTTTTGAGGGTATCCATATATGTACATGCAAAATACAATAAACACGGATAGTCAATACGACCAGGCCATAAAAGCGTGTAAGGACATCTTCCTGAAGAAAACCCGCGATTACGGAACCTCCTGGAGGGTATTACGTCTCATCTCGGTGACCGACCAGATTTTTATTAAAGCCCAGAGGATCAGAACCATCCAGGAATTACGTCACCAGAAAGTAGGAGACAATATCGTTTCAGAATTCATTGGCATCATTAATTATGGCATAATCGGTCTCATCCAAATGGACCTGAATGATATTTCTACAGAAGACATGGCGCCGGATAGGGTAGAACAACTGTACAATGAGAAGATCGCGTTTGCGAAAAGGATCATGGCAGATAAGAACCATGATTACGGTGAAGCATGGCGGGATATGAGCCAGGAAAGTTTTGTTGACCTGATCCTGATGAAGTTGTTGAGGGTTCGCCAGATCCTGCAAAACAAAGGGGAGA
This sequence comes from Sphingobacteriales bacterium, assembly GCA_031375135.1. GTDB lineage: Bacteria > Bacteroidota > Bacteroidia > Chitinophagales > Chitinophagaceae > Pollutibacter. The sequence continues at coordinate 6,358 of JANMHK010000220.1, forward strand.
CCCTGATCAGCGAAGGGATAGACGCCAACTTTACCGATATCATCAACTACGCCGTTTTTGCATTGATCTTAATTGAAGAAGGAAAACACTAATATGAAAATTTCTCTTACCGTAACCCGCTATATTGTAGGTATACTGTTTATTTTTTCCGGCCTGGTTAAAGCGAATGACCCAATGGGGCTCAGCTACAAGATGCAGGAATTCTTTGAAGTTTGGGGGATCCATTACCTAAATGATCTGAGTCTTTTTCTTTCCGTTACCATGATCGCTTTTGAGATCATTGCAGGTGTTGCAGTGATCATCGGCTGGCAGTTCAGGCTTTTCAGCTGGATGCTACTGCTCCTGATCATCTTCTTTACTTTCCTCACGGCCTATGCATTATTCTCCGGCAAGATCAAAGAATGTGGCTGCTTCGGAGACTGCTTTAAACTGACTTCGAAAGATTCATTTATTAAGGACCTTATCCTTACCGTACTCATCGTTTTTCTTTTCGTAAACAGAAATAAGATCGCCAGTTCCATGCAGAACAAGGCCGCGATCATCGCTTTGATAGCAGCTACCTTATTTTCGTTTGGAATGCAGTTCTGGGTATTAAAACACCTTCCATTGGTAGATTGTCTCCCATATAAAGTGGGTGCAAACATCCTGGAGAAAAGAAAGATCCCGGCAGGTGCATTGCCCGACAGTACCGTCATCACCTTTGTTTATAACAAGGGCGGCAAGCCTGTGGAGTTTGATGCTGATCATTTCCCGGCAGATTTTAACGACAGTATTTATCAGTTCGTTAACCGGTACGACAAAGTTGTACGTAAAGGAAATGCAGAGCCGCCGATCAAAGATTTTGTCTTGGTTAATGAAAATAATATAGACACCACGGAAGCAGTACTTACCCATAAAGGAGAACTCATGATCTTATTTGCCAAGACCTGGGATCCAGCATGGAACGATGAAGTCAAGGTGTTGCAACGTGAAGCTGCAAAGAAAAACGTGACTTTCCTTATATCCACTTCGGTCCCCGAATTGGTGATGGCGAATGTGGATGTGCCTGTTATGAAGTCGGACTATGTAGCCATCAAAACCGCAGCCCGCGTGGACCCTACGCTGTATTTTTTGAAAGATGGAACCATCGTTGATAAATTTGCGCTGCACGACGCGGCTGAAAAATATAAATAACAAATGTTTTGATATCCTTCCTCACCAGAAAAATATGCTATGGCCTGCTGGTGATGCTTGGCGTTGTGATCGTCGTCTTTTTTCTGTTCCAGGGTATAGGTGACCCGGCAAGGCTCGTCATCGGACAAACAGGAGATGCTGCAACATTGAAAAACATTCGGAAAGAATTGTACCTGGATCAGCCGAAGTACAAGCAGTTCATTTATTATCTCCGTGATATTTCTCCGATTTCCATTCATACGCAAGATGAGATCGATGAAAAAAAATTAAAAGGAATTTTTATTGGAAACAATACCAAACTGGCTATCAAAATTCCCTACCTGCGAAGGAGCTACCAAAGTAAAAGGGAGGTATTGGATGTGTTGGCGGATGCCCTGCCCGGCACCCTGATCCTTGCACTGGCAGCCATGGTCTTCGCGAGTATAGCGGGCATCTTACTGGGCATGTTGGCTGCGGTAAAAAAAGGGACATGGTTGGACAGCAGTGCCGTTTTCAGTTCCATCATCGGGATATCCGCACCATCATTTTTTATGGGGATCCTCATTGCCTGGTTATTTGGTTTCGTCTGGAATGCATATACGGGTCTGCATATGACTGGAAGCCTTTATGATATTGACGCTTTCCGAGGCCGCCAATTGCAGCTCAAAAATCTGATACTGCCCGCCCTTACTTTAGGGATCAGGCCCCTGGCTATTATTACCCAACTTACACGAAGCTCGATGTTGGACGTGCTGGGGCAAGATTATATCAGAACCGCTTATGCGAAAGGCCTTTCCACCAAAGCTGTGGTATTTAAACATGCCCTGAGAAATGCCATTAACCCTGTGATCACCGCCATTACGGGATGGTTTGCAGAATTGTTGGCCGGCGCATTTTTCATTGAGTATATTTTTGGCTGGAAGGGAATTGGCAAAGTCACGGTTGATGCATTGGAAAAACTGGATAACCCGGTAGTCATGGGCAGTGTACTGATCACGGCCTTACTTTTTGTATGCATGAATATCCTTGCAGATGTACTTTATAGTGTGATCGATCCCCGGGTAAAACTATCCTGATCATATGGGATAGCCTATGATAGATACGGTTGATGGTCTATTATCCCCGCGCAAAAACAGAGCTAACGATTTTTTCATTTCATTTGAATTTTGTATTTTCAAATACTGACCAAACTTTACATGCATGAAAACGGTAGCCGATATCTTCAAACGGAAGGGGAAACATAATATTACTGTAGCGCCGGACACGTTTGTCCTGGAGGCCCTCAAGATCATGGCGGAAAAAAACATAGGTTCCGTGGTTGTCATGGATAACGAGAAATATTGTGGTCTGTTCACCGAGAGGGATTATGCCCGTAAGGTCATTTTACATGGAAAGTCATCCAGCGACTTACAGGTGGGAGAGATCATGAGTGAGTATCTGCCCATCGTAACGCCGGCTCATAACCTGGAAGAATGTATGGAGATCATGACCAATCACAACATCAGGTATCTACCCGTTTTTGAGAACGATGAATATGTGGGCGTCATTTCCATTATTGATGTGGTAAAGGAAACCATGCTGGCGCAGAAAGATACTATTGAACAATTACACAACTATATCCATTCCTGATCATTCATTCCTGATCATCCATTCCTGATCACTTGATCACCACTTCGGTGATCACATTCTCACCAAGCGCTTCATTCACGCGTTGAATAATGGTTGCTTTCTGATATTGAAGTTCGTTTTTCAGCGGGGCCACCGTCGTGTTAATAAACAGGGTCTTGTTTATGATCTGGATGCTGTCCGTATACTTAGCAATCGTTTTGCCCATTAGTTCTTCCCACACGTCTTCCAGTTGCATAGCCTGTATATTTCCTTTCAGCCTGCTCTGGCGGAGAAATTGTTGTAATGCTTGTGAAAGTGAATATTCGCCCAAGGAAAATGCTTAGCCGGTAAAAGTAATTGATTAACGAAGTCCTTCCACCTGGTAACCAGTATTTAATTTTTCCAAAGCCTGTGTCAGTCGTTCGCAGTGTGTATCGGTGAGAAAAATCTGGCCCTGATTTTCGATGCAAGCCCAGCTTAGCAGGTTATTCATCCTACGTTCGTCCAGTTTCTCGAAAACATCATCCAGCAGCAGAATGGGTTCAAATCCATTATGTCTTTTCAGTACATTGAATTCAGCCAGTTTCAAGGCAAACAAGAGGCTCTTTCGCTGTCCTTGTGAAGCCACTTGCCGCAGCGGTTGTTCACCCAGTCGGATCTCGAGTTCATCCCGATGAATGCCGCCCTGAGTACGCTGACTGTACATATCTTTTTCGCGGTTGCGGTTCAGTAATTCCTCGAAAGAACAGTTGAGAAGCTGACTTTGGTATTGAAGATTAAGGCCTTCCTGTATGCCTGCGATCATGGAGTACATGCTGACCACTTCTGGCAGATAGGACTCCAGGAAAAGTTTCCGTTGTTCAAAAATGAACATGCCGGGTTTAATCAGCTGATGGTCGAACACCGTGAGCAGGGCCTGATCGAGCTGGCCGGTATCAGAGAATTGTTTGAGCAGGCTGTTGCGTTGTTGCAGAACCCTGGAATAGAGGATCAGTTGCTGTAGGTATTCGGGATCCAACTGCGATATGATGGTGTCCAGCAACTTGCGGCGCTCCTCGCTGCCACCGGCTACCAAGCTTACATCATCGGGGGCTACTACTACGATGGGGAATTTTCCAATGTGCTGGGAGAATTTGGTGTAGGTCTCCTGGTTTAGCTGGATCTCTTTTTTTCCGGTTTCACGCAGCACGCAAACCGCAGTGAATCGTTTATCCTGACGGGTAAAACCACCCTCAATCCTAAAGCCCTGTTTCCCAAATTGAACGTTTCCGGCGTCTGATTTTCCAAAATAGCTCTTGGTCAGGCAGAGATAGTAGATAGCATCCAGCAAATTTGTTTTGCCGGCCCCATTTGGTCCACAAAACCCCACAATTCGTTCATGAAATTCAAAAACCTGTTTATGGTAGTTCTTGAACTGGGTCAGCTCAAGGGAATCAAGATGCAGCAGGCTTTTTGTCATGGAACGCCAAAAGTAGAAACAAAAACGGATAGAAATAATTTGATATCGGCGCTGGCCTGACCCTGACCGTTTTATTACTTGGGCGGAACGTTAATCCGGTGGTCGATTTTTGTCTTAATTCACGTATATTTGCCCCTCAAATTTGACAAATTGGGAACTACAGACGCTGTTGCAACAAAATTCAGTAAAGAGACCTATTTGTACTGGTACGAATTGATGCTTTTGCTGCGCCGTTTCGAAGAGAAAACGGGTCAGTTGTATGGCATGCAAAAGATCAGGGGTTTCTGCCATTTGTATATTGGCCAGGAGGCTCTTGCCGCGGGCTGCATGACCGCCACCAAGCCAGATGATACCTTCATTACGGCTTACCGAGATCACGGTCTTGCGATTGCTAAAGGCATTACCCCCAAAGCCTGTATGGCCGAGTTGTACGGAAAAGCCACCGGATGTTCAAAAGGCAAGGGTGGAAGTATGCACTTTTTCGGTGTTAAAGAGCGTTTTTTTGGCGGGCATGGTATCGTTGGTGCTCAAATTGGTACAGGTGCGGGTTTGGCATTTGCCGAGAAATATAAAGGGCTCGACAATGTTTGTCTGACGTTTTTCGGAGATGGCGCTGCCAGACAGGGCATCTTGCATGAAACGTTCAACCTGGCGATGATCTGGAAACTTCCCGTGATTTTTATTTGTGAGAATAACCACTATGCGATGGGAACATCCGTTGCCAGAACATCCAATGTGGTGGATATCTATAAACTGGCCGACGCGTATGACATGCCCGGTGATTCCGTAGATGGAATGAATCAGGAAGCTGTCCACGAAGCCGTTTCAAGGGCAGTTAAGCGCGCAAGGGCGGGAGAGGGTCCAACATTGTTGGAAATGAAAACCTACCGTTATAAGGGCCACTCCATGAGTGATCCCCAGAAATACCGGACCAAGGAAGAAGTGGAAAATTATAAAGATCAGGATCCCATTGAGCAGTCCAAGGCGATGCTGCTTGATTTTTTCAAAGTGCCCCAGGAAGAGATCGAAGCGATCAATGAACGCATCAGGCTGGAAGTGGAGGAATGCGTTCAATTTGCAGAAGAAAGTCCCTGGCCATCGGATGATGAATTGTTGAAAGATGTTTACGTACAGCAGGACTATCCGTTCATAGTAGACTGATCCTAATATTATTAATCAAGTTCACATTACATTAAATTTCAAGTATAAATGTCAGTAAAAACTCATCCCGAACCGGAAATGGAGGTTTTAGATAAAGCGAAAGGTTTTTGGGAAAAGAACAGTAAATCGATTCTTGCCGTCAGCATAGCTGTGATTGTGATCGTGGGTGGTTACCTGGGGTATAAGTACCTGGTTCAGATGCCCAACGAAACCAAAGCGCAAGAAGAAATCTTCAAAGCCGAGAGTAATTTCAAAAAGGACTCCATTTCACTGGCCCTTAACGGGGATGCAACTACACCCGGATTTCTGAAACTGATCAAGAAATATGGCAGTACCAAAGCGGGCAACCTCGCGAAACTATATGCGGGCGAGTCATACCTGATCCTAGGCGACTATAAAAACGCGATCAGCCAGTTGGAAGATTTCGATGCAAATGGCGCCAAACAAGTTGAGGCTAAAGTGCAGGGGATGTTGGGTGATGCAAATTCAGAATTGAAGCAAAACGATAAAGCCGTAGACTATTATAGAAAAGCAGGTTCGTTGTTCCCTGAAGACGCGATGATGTCGTCAGAATATCTATTCCGGGCCGGCTTGTTGCTTGAAACCGCGGGAAAAACCAAGGAAGCCGTTGAGGTGTACAAAGAAATTAAAGAAAAATTCCCCCGCACCGAAAAAGGATTTGGCATAGACAAATATCTTGCGCGTTTGGGTGAAACAAAATCCTGATGATATCATGGCAACCAAAGGAAATGCCTCAGTAAAGAAATTGAACACAGGCGCCGGTGAATATACCGGTGCCTGTGTTGTTATAGTGAAGACGGAATGGAACGCGCCCATCGTTGACGAACTTGAAAAAGGTGCTAAGAAGGTCTTGGCTAAAAGCGGGATCAAGGATATCATTTCCATAACCGTCCCCGGTGCCGTTGAAATCAGCTTTGCGATCAAGACATACTGGGACATGATGAAGTATAAGGACGTTAAGCCTGACGCGTTCATAGCCATGGGCGCGGTGGTCAGGGGAGATACGCCACATTTTGATTACGTGTGTAAAGCCGTTACGGACGGAGTGGTGCAACTAAACCTTCAATTACCTGTACCTACTATATTCGGCGTGCTCACCGTTGACAATGATCAACAGGCAAAAGAGCGAATTGGCGGTAAACACGGCCATAAAGGGGAAGAAGCCGGGATCACTGCCCTAAAAATGATCTCCCTGGTCAAATCTTTCAAAGCCCAGCGTTGATATGAACGTGCAGTTATTCATACCCTGTTTTGTTGACCAGCTGTTTCCTCAGACCGCTTTCAACATGGTGAGGCTGCTGGAAAAAGCAGGCTGTACAGTGAGTTATAATACCGAGCAGACCTGTTGTGGTCAGCCTGCATTCAACGCCGGCTTCAGGGAAGAATCAAAACTGGTTTGTAAAAAATTTATTGCCGATTTTTCCGGGAAAGATTATATCGTGGCTCCCAGCGCGTCCTGCGTAGGATTTGTAAAGAATTATTACAGCACGATGTTCACGGAAGACTCTTCCTCGCGGTATGAAGTCAAGGCATTGCAGTCACGCATTTTTGAATTGAGCGACTTCCTGGTGAACGTGATCAAGTACACGGATTTTAAAGCGAGTTTTCCTGCCAGGGCCACCTACCACGATTCCTGTG
>JANMHK010000460.1:0-5942 GCA_031375135.1 Sphingobacteriales bacterium
TCAGGATCTGGTGGGTTCCCATCGCCACATTCCTGATCCTGTTTGGCATTGCTTTTATGCTGACCAGTTATTTCATCCAGCGCTTTATATACCGTAAGATCAAGCTAATTTATAAATTCATTTACCAAACCAAAGCCACAAAACGGGAAGAATTTTACTACAAGAATATCCTGCCTCAAAAGAGTATAGAGGAGGTCAGCGAAGATGTTGAAAAATGGGCCGAACAAAGAAAAGAAGAAATTGAGATGTTGAAGAAAAATGAGAAATACCGAAAAGAATTTCTTCAAAACCTTTCCCATGAATTCAAGACCCCGGTCTTTGCGATCCAGGGTTATGTAGAGACCTTGTTGAACGGTGCCCTTGAAAACCAGGACATAAACCGGAAATTTTTGGAGAACACCTCCAGAAATGTTGAAAGACTAGCTCACCTAATTACTGATCTCGATGAAATTTCAAGCCTGGAAAGTGGAGAGCAGCAACTTCAAAAATCAGACTTCATCATACAGGACCTGATCAGGGAAGTATTTGACACGCTATCGATTAAAGCTGCCAATAAAAATGCCGTTTGTGCGATCAAAAAAGGATGCGAAACGCCCATATCAGTTTACGCAGATAAGGAGAAAACGAGACAGGTCCTGATCAATTTAGTTGACAATGCGATCAAGTACGGGAAACAGGATGGATATATAGAAGCCAGCGTTTATAATACAGATGGGAAAAACATCCTGGTAGAGATCAGCGATGATGGCATCGGCATTGCAGAAGAACACCTCCCTAGAATTTTTGAGCGTTTCTACAGAACTGATTTTGGCCGAAGCAGGAACATAGGCGGCACAGGCCTTGGCCTCGCTATTTGCAAACATATTATTGAAGCAGATGGCCACAGCATCCATGTAAGGAGCAAGCCGGATATCGGCACCACCTTCGGATTCACCATCAGCAGGTCATAATCTACACATCAGGAAATTGACGCAACAAGCTTTTCCGCCAGGCCAAATGACAAGGTCATCCCATTTCCACCAACACCATTGAAAACATATACATCTTTCTGTGGTGAATGAAAGAAATAAGGTTTACCGTTTGTTAGTTTGGTATAGATGCCATTCCAACTTTCCAGCAAATCTTCGTTCTTAAACCGGGCAAATGTTTTGAGATAAGACAAGATCATGTCGTTGATGAACTGTTTATCGAATGGATCATGGGTATCGCCATATTCGTGTGAATCCCCAATGGTCAATTCACCTTTACCATTTTGCGACACCATAACATGGATACCCCAGTCCAGGTAGTCGCCCATTTCGTTTTCGTATCTCGTTTTTAATGCAGACAATGAACCTGCAGCCTTAAAACTGTGGTAGTGAATAAGCGATAACCCGCCACAGAGCGAGGGCCCAATGCGCCAGTTATCAGGCTGGGGACCAAACCGCATCATCTGCAGCTTACATTTAACCGCTGCTTCCCGGGCAAAGATCTCCGGGAACAAAGTCTCAAATTCCATTCCGCTGCAGATCACCACAATGTCTGCATCGTGCGTGGCAGTAGCTGTGCGTACAACGTGTTCGTTGACTTCGATAACAGACTCCGCCCACTTGAACTGCACCTGGTAAAGTGCAGAGAGCAGGTCAGGAATTGCCCAGATGGCTTCCCTGGGATCCACGATCATTTCACTGGTACTGTAAAGCCCGGATACCAGGCCTTCCGAAACCACTGCAGGTGACAGCTGCTTCACTTCTTCCGGCCTCAACAACTTAAATGGGCGTTCATTTTTGTAGACATCATAAAGCTCTTCCAATACCAGTGCTTCATCGGAATGATAGGCCAGGTGTAAGCTTCCCACAGGATCGTGAAAAATCCTGGCGATCCCGCAGCATTCCCTCCATATTTCTGCGCTTCTTCGCGCGGCATCATATAATTCTCCTGATGGCTGTCCAACAGGCCATACCATACCAAAATTCCTGATGGACGCGCCCACAGCCTTGTGATTCCGTTCCAGTACTGTCACACTATATCCTGCTATCGCCAATGCCCTTGACATGGCCAGTCCTGCTATACCTGCTCCAACAACAATTGCTTTTCCTGTTCGCATTGAACTTGAATTTTCAGTTTATGTTTTTTATCAAAATAGACCAGGGCATAAATGGTACCGATCACGCCTATCACCGACAAAATGATCACAGCATAGGAGTAGAACACGGACCATTGCACTGATACCTTCATGGATTCCTTGAACAACATGACTGTTACACTTCCGAGGTAACCAAACGCATCGGTGATATAAATGAGAAAGCCAACATTGCCTTTGATTCTAAAAGCAGCGATCATTCGCTCAAAAAAAATGGCATTAAAAGGTATGTAGGCCATATATAATCCCAGGCCCACCGACTGCATCCAGATTCCTCCATTCAAACTTTTGTAAATAAATAGCAAGGACGTAATGCCTGCCAGGAAAAACCCACCGATGATCACAAAATGAACTACCCTGAATGCAGTCATGTTCTTTCTGATCAGCACCATTAAACCCATCATTAGTAAGATGATCAGGGTGATCTTTGTTTCAGAACGCGTGAACACAGACGCATCGCCGGCATAGCCCAATTCGTTCCACATATTTCCCATATAGTTATCCCTGATATCCCTCATCACGGTTAACATGGTATAAATGACAGCGAGTATGATCAGTCCTGCCCCAAACTCACGGAGGATCTCCTTTCTGTCGCTCCCGGTCATGGCCACCCTTTCCGCCCTTTCTTCAATATCTTTTTCATCTGGCGCCGGCGATTTTTCCAGGAAATAGAACAACAGAATTAGCGGTACAACAAATACAGCACCAGTCATAAACGGCATCCACCTTTCAGTAACCCCAAATTCAATCATCATCCATTTTCCTACTGACCTTGTAAACCCACCCGCGAAAATAAAACTCACAGCGAGTACAGAACCAATGAAATCAGTAGACCTTCTGCCTTCGGCATAACTGAAAACAACGCCCCACATGAAACCGAGCATGAAGCCATTGATAAAAAAACAGATCAGTCCCGCCCAGGGCGGGAGCAGTGCAAACAACAAAAGGGAAAGCCAGGCGATAAACACCAGGATGGTTGCTGTGATCCATCTGCCGGTACGTTTAAGGCTTGAAATAAAGCGGATACCTGCAAACTTGCTGAGCATATATCCAATCACCTGGCAAATGATCAGAACTGTTTGGTAAGAAATACCAAATAACCTTTCGCCCTCAAACGTGGCAATGGTAAAAGGTTTACGAAAAGCATATACGCAGGTATATGCAAAGAAAGTGAGGGCGGCGATATTGAGGGCAGTCAGGACCTGCCTGGTTTTGTTTTTTGTCAACGTTCTGGTGGCAGTTCTCATGATGATCAATAATTATTAGCCCCGACGGGAAACTTACTGTTGGGATAGATGCTTTTCTGCCAGATCCTTAAAGTACTGTAAAGTTTGGGTGGTAGGTTCAGTCAGTTTCGCTTCATCGTCCCAAAGGCGAAGCTTGATCTTAAGTTCGGATACCGGGTCATGTTCAAACTCAAGTGCTTCGTCTTCATCCATCATGCCTCCCTGAAATTCCAGGGTTTTTTTGCTGGCCACAGAAAGCATGTTGTAATACTCGGGCCGCCTGTAGGTCAAATATCTTTTAGCCACTACATGGCTTTCTACCAACATGGCCAGCCTTTCTGAAAAACCCCTGGCCCTGAGATAGTCGGCCCCAATAGATTCGTGCGACACGATGCCGTAGCCCTCCATATTCTCCGTGATCCCTTCTGATGAAAGCAAATGACCGATATCATGAAAAAATGCGGCCAGAATAACTTCATCGTCATATCCTTCCACCCTGGCCAGTTCTCCGGCCTGTAACATATGCTCTAACTGGGATACAGGCTCGCCGATATAATCTTCATCTCCATGCAAAATATAAAGGCCGAACACTTCTTCAATGATATCCTTCGTCATCCAAAAAGATTTTTATAAAGGTAAAATCCAAACCGACTAGCGGGGGCCGATTTTTACTTATAACAATAAGTTAATCAGATTTACTTTCGCAGCAGAAGTTAAGTAAAAATATTTGCAGGTATGTATTTTAAAGGTGCTCTGATTTCTTTTCTGATCCCTATATTACTTCCGGCAGCAGGAGTAGCCCAAATGGATTCTTCTACACTTGCCCCGGTAGTGATAACTGCTACCCGAACCAAAACGGGTATTGACCGCACTCCTGCCGCAGTCAGCTACCTGGAGAAAGAACAGATCAGAGCGTTGAATGGCAGATCAGTACCCGAGATGCTCATGTCTATGGCCGGCGTATGGATGCAAAAAACAGGTCATGCCGGGGGCAGCCCTTTCATACGCGGACTTACCGGAAACCAGGTTTTGCAAACGATGGACGGGATCAGGCTTAACAATGCCACTTACCGGTATGGCCCAAACCAATACCTCAGCACAATTGACCCATTCACGGTGGACCGGGTTGAAGTGTACCGGGGAGTTGGTGGCACTTTATATGGATCAGATGCCATAGGAGGGGTTGTTAATATCCTTACCACTGACCCCGTGTTCAGCACCCAAAAAAACGAGCTCCACGGAAGCCTCAGTGCAAAATGGATGAGTAGATCGATGGAAAAAACGGTGAGCGCATCATTGTTATACAGCACCAAAAACATGATCTGGGAAGTACGCGGAAGCTCCAGCAATTTCGGTGATGCTTATGCTGCGAACGGAAAAAAACAAACTCCAACCTCCTACAACCAGGGATCCTTCTATTCAAAACTAAAATACCGTATCAATAACAAACAAGAGCTTGTTGCCTGCTACCAGCAACTTGCCCAGCAGGATGTAGACCTGTACGATCAGGTCACGAAAAGAGGTTTCAGCACCAGTAAAATAGATCCTCAAAAAAGGCAATTGATATACCTGAGGTGGGAAGCAGATCTTCATTCAGCCATTTCTGATCAGTTGCGTGTTACGTTATCCAGGCAAGTGTCCACAGAACGAAGGGTCAGGCAAAGACTCCAGTCTTCCACCGTAAATTATGAATACGATCATGTACTCACTTATGGCCTGCAGGCTGAAATGGAAAAAAAACTGGCAGACAATTGGAAGATGATTTCAGGCATTGAGGTCTATGCGGACGATGTGGAAAGCAGTGCATTTGACCAGAATACTGCTAACAACGCCATCATTGTGAAAAGAGGCCTATACGCTACCGGATCCACCATGCTTGCCCTGTCCGCTTTTCACAATCAACAGTTTTCATTAGGAAGGCTGGATCTCACCGCCGGAATAAGGGCCAACAAATACAGGGTAAAGATTCCTGATCCATCTTTTGGAGACGTATTGTTACAACCGTTTGCGCTGGCGGGGCAATTTGGATTACTATACCATCTCAACAATAAATGGAAATTAACCAGTACCCTGAGTACCGGTTACAGAACCCCAAATATTAGTGACCTGAGTAGCTTTGGAAGATTTGACTTTGGTACGGAAGTACCTTCCCCAAATTTGAAACCGGAAAAATCTTTTAGTAAGGAAATTGGCATCAAAAGAGTTGGACAAAGATCTTATGCGCACCTCACCGCTTACCATAACACCTTAAACGATTTGATCGACCGGGTTAAATCAAACTACGAAGGAGATACCCTGATCAATGGTGAACGTGTTTACCAAAAAGCGAACCGGGGTAAAGCCGTCATTTACGGCGTTGAAGCAGAGTTTTACACCTGGATAAACAATTCGTTCAAATTCCTATCCCATCTGACTTACACCTACGGCCAGAACAAAACAGCCAATGAACCGATTCGCAGAATTCCGCCCGCATTTGGCCGGCTGAGCGGGGAGTATCATAAAAAAAGCATTTTTGCTGCGTTGGACTGGACATTTGCCAGCGCCCAGGATAGGCTGGCCGGGGGCGATAAGTCAGACCATCGGATCAACCCGAA
>JANMHK010000472.1:0-4840 GCA_031375135.1 Sphingobacteriales bacterium
TTAGCCATTTTAGCATCATCTCCACTTTCAGATTTTATTTTCAAGTGTTCGTTATGCATCCAAAATCTTGCAAAAGGGTAGCCAGCACATTTAGATTGAGCAATTTCGTTATTATGATGAGTGGGAATATGATCTATTCCACCGGTATGAATGTCGAACTCTTCCCCGAGGAGGGCTAGTGACATAGCAGAACACTCTATATGCCATCCGGGGAAACCTTCGCCCCAGGGGCTTTTCCAACGCATGATATGTTCAGGTGCCGCATTTTTCCAAAGGGCGAAATCCGTTTTATTCCTTTTTTCATCCTGGGCATCAAGGTCACGTGTTGTTTCTAACTGGTCCTCAATGATCCTGCCGCTGAGTATACCATAGGGCATACCCTTCTTTCCAAAATCAAGATGATATTTTTCTACGTCGAAATAAACTGAGCCGTTGGCTTCATAGGCATACCCATCTGCGATGATCTTTTCAATCATCACGATCTGTTCAACAATATGTCCCGTTGCGGTAGGCTCAATGGTAGGATCAAGGTTGTTGAACTGCTTCATGGCCCAATGGAAAAGATTGGTGTACTTCTGCACCAGTTCCATCGGCTCAAGCTTTTCAAGCAATGCTTTTTTTGAGATCTTATCTTCCGCTTCCCGGCCTTCTTCCTCAAAATGCCCCGCATCCGTGATGTTTCGAACATAACGAACTTTATATCCAAGAGAGCTCAGGTATCTGAAAAGAATATCAAAAGTGATGAATGGGCGGGCATGGCCAAGATGGGATTCGCCACTTACGGTAGGGCCGCACACGTATAATCCAACATGACCCGGTGTCAACGATTCAAATGTCTCTTTCTGCCTGCTCAGGGAATTATATACTTTCAATGACATGTTCCAAAAATATCATTTTTTGGGTAGTTCTACATCGGTGATCAAACCACGATGATCTGATAATTGCCTTGTGACCGGACGGAACTGAACCACTTCGATCCTCGGATCGAGAAAAATATAGTCGATCCGCAACGTAGGCAACCAGGTCAGGAACCTGGATCTCCCGCTGGTAAAGGTTTTCCCAAGGCCCGAGCCCTTTTCGAGGAATGCATCTTTTCGATTGCCACGGATGGTGATATATGAATAGGAAGAAGGCACGTCGTTCAAATCGCCGCACAAGATCACGGGATAAGGTGATGCACTTAATTTTTCATTGATGATATCAGCCTGAATACCGCGAAGTGTAAATGCATAACGCATTTTCCTGTAGATATTCCGCGAGGCCTTCAGGCCGGTATCTGCCTGATTCTTGATCCGGGCCAGATCCTGGTAGTCGTTGTGTAAAAATCCATAGCTCTGCATATGAAAAGTGGCTACCCTCAACGTATCGCTGTTGATCACAATATCGGCAGCCACAGGATCTTCAGCATGAGTGGATACCTTTTTCGGCATATCAAAGAAATAAGAGCGCAGGATGGGATATTTGGAGAAGATGATGGTCCCGGAATTGGACGCGCTGCTGGGACTCTTCAGCAAGGCAAATGCATAATACTTATATCCCATCTCCTGAAAAAGATCAATGTTCGCGCTTTTTTTAACGGAAGTATAGAATTCCTGGAAGCAGATGATATCAGGGTCAAATTTTTCCACTTCCTCTACGATTGCTGCGAGGTTGTTATTCTTGGGATCAAAGAAATCAGAATAATAGGGCGTAAACCGCCTGACGTTCCAGGTCATGACCCTTACATGAGCCCGGTCCTTACTGACTGCAAACTCTCTGGAGGGTCGAAAAGCAATCAGGGAGTTGATGTTTTTGTAACTCAGGGCCAGGGCAATGATCCCGAAGAAAGCAAATCGAAACTTAATGAAAAAGCAAATGGCGGTGAAAACAATCAGCGCAAATAACAGGTAAGGGAACAAAAGGCCAACAAATCCAACATGCCACCAATTAGCGGGATTGACATAAGTTGTGAATGATGCCGCCAGAAACAGGATGATCACCGTGAAATAACACAGTAGAAAAATATTACTGGCCGCTTTTCGAAGCATGACCAAATTTACAATTCTTCCTCACTCGCCCGGCGTAAGAGTTCTTTTTCTTCTTCGGTGAGGCGCTCATACCCCCTCAGGTTGATCTTATCCAGGATCTCATCGATCCTTTGCTGGGTAAGATTGGAGGTCTTCTTGAAGGGCTGTTGCCCGCGTGTATTGTAAAAAACTTCCTGTTTCACCGGTCTGCGCTGGACCATTTTCTTTTTTGGGTTGAACAGATTGACGAACCATTCATACATATTGTTCATCCAAGCGCCCCAGTCTTTGCCAGATTTCAGCGATTGTACAAACAGGAATCCCACCAGCGCCGCAGTGATATGCGGGAAAAACCAGGCGGGTTTCGACGTGAGGTAGAAAATATCGATGATGCAGAAAATCAACGTCATCACCCACAAAGGAATTCCTCCTCCGATCATGGGGAAAAGCCTGTATCCCGGGGCAAATACCGTGGCCCCGAAGGCAATAGCAATGATGGGCGCAATGGCTCCTGAATAGAACTGTGTACCAGCAACTTGTTTGAGCTGAGGAAAAATAGCATAGCAGAGCAGATATACCGCTGCACTGATCACGGCTCCATACAAATACAGGGGAAATATTCTGCGATTGCCAGTAAGGTCCTGAAAAATATAGCCGTAGGTCCAAAGCCAGAACATGTTACTCAGCAGCATCCAAATGTCCATCTGGGTAAATCCGGAAGATATCAGGGTCCATGGCCTGGTGATGAATGTGGAAAAATCAGCGGGCATGCTGAACCACTGCAAAATATTCTTGTAAAAATTAGCCTCTGGAAGGAGGGACAGACCGTAAACCGCGAGGATAAAACGCAGGGTAATGAAAACAAAGACATTGAAAGCGATCAACATCAGGAGTGCATTATTCTCACTCCAGATCGACACATTCCTTTTCACTGAATAATCCCGGTAGCCCATAAATCCTGTTTTCCTCCGTCTTTATAAAAGTAAAAAATCTATCTCCTGCAAAAAGTTAATTTAATAAAACGTATTGCGATTTCTTTTGTTCCAGATCATCAACAATAAAATACCAACCGCTGCGCCACCCACGTGGGCAAAATGTGCTACTCCCGAGCTCTTATTGGAGATCCCGCCGATCAGGTCCAGCGCAATAAGTCCCATCATCGCATATTTTGCTTTAATGGGGAAAGGAATAGGAAGAATCAGCATCCGACTATTTGGAAAAGTATAGGCAAATGCCGCAAATATTCCCATTACTGCTCCCGAAGCACCCATGGTAGGCACATTCAAATTGCCATAGAAAATCTCCGGCCCGATGAGCCCGTCGCGGTACAAAGGTTCAAGCTTGGATATATCGTACCATAAAGCAGCCATATGCACAAGTGCTGCGCCTACTCCACAAATCAGGTAAAAAATGATAAACCTTTTTGAACCCCACAGGTTTTCCAAAGTGCTGCCAAACATCCACAGTGCAAACATATTGAAGAGAATATGGAAGAAATTGCCGGGATCATGCAGAAACATATAAGTGATGAACTGCCAGGGTTTATAGAAAGCCGACTTAAAATAGTGCAGTGCAAAAAGATCTTCCATGGGAACGATCTGTTTGCCGACAGTGATCTGTGCCAGCCAGAATAATGCGTTGATAATGAGCAGATTTTTGATCACAGGCGGAAGCACCTGAAATCCCCTGGGCCTTATTTCCGTTGAATTCATTTTGTAAAGATAGTTTTTCCAGTCAGCAGATTTCAGTTTGCAAAAGCAGGATATGCTGCTTTATGTTTCCTTCTATAGCCTACCTGAGTTTAAGTTGCACCACATTTTCTATGTGGTGCGTGTGAGGGAACATGTCAACCGGCTGAATCTTCTCCACCTTGTATTTTTCATCCAGGAGTTGCAGGTCCCGGGCCTGTGTAGCCGGATTACAACTTACATAAACCACTATAGGGGCGGCAATGTTCAGTAGGGTTCTGACCAACTTCTCGTGCATGCCGGCCCTTGGAGGATCCGTAATGATCACATCGGGCCTTCCATGCAGGGCAAAGAACTCGTCTGTACAGACATCTGTCACGTCACCGTGGAAAAAATGGGCGTGGTTTACCTCGTTCGTAGCTGCATTGATTCGTGCATCCTCAACGGCCTCCCCGATCACCTCTACACCAATCAGTTTACCCGCCCCTTTACTGCAGAAAATGCCGATGCTCCCCGTACCACAATAGAGATCATACAGCATCTGGCTGCCGGTCAGCTCAGCGTATTCCCGGGCTATGCTATATAACAATTCCCCTTGCCGGCTATTGGTTTGGAAAAATGATTTAGGACCGATCTTGAACTGGTATTTCTCCAAGTGCTCCATGATAAATCCCTTACCATGGTATAATACCGGCAAAAGATCGTGGATACTATCGTTCACCTTGGTATTGATGGTATACATCAGGCTGGTAATTTCTGGAAAACTCTCCCGGAGGTCTTCCATCAACAGAGCTGTAGCTTCGGCATCTTCATAACCCAGGCAAACGTTGACCATCAATTCCCCGGTTGTAGCTAACCGAATGACCAGATTCCTTAAAAAACCCTGGTGGTTGCGGATATCATAGAAGGAAAGTCCCCGCCTGAATGCCACCTGCCTCACAAAATCACGGATTGCATTTGAAGGATCAGCCTGTAAATGACACTCCGTAATGTCGATCACCTTATCAAAAAGTTTCGGGATATGATATCCCAATGCAGGAACAGGAGCATCGGTCTCATTCCTGTTTTTGAAATCTTCAGCGGTAAAGTACTTCTTATTGGAAAAGGTGTACTCCAGCTTATTCCGGTAAAACCGGGTTTCGGCGC
>JANMHK010000498.1:0-3326 GCA_031375135.1 Sphingobacteriales bacterium
CTTTTTACATCTTCTGGCTTGGTGCCTTTAACTGCACGGGCTTCTTCTTCCTTGAACAGTGCCATGTTGTAGTAATGCTTGCCTAAAGACAGGTGAACATCATGGTTCTCAGGCTTTAAGGCTGCGGCTTTCGTATATAACTCCTCGATTTTTTTGCACTGGGCATCATAGTTTGCCGGCTTTTTGGCAATATCGGAAACATGGGTCTCGCCGAACAGTTCATTGCCGTATTCAAGCAGTACATCGAAGCTGTTTGGACTTGTCGTTAGCAGCTCATCAAATTTCTTGTACAACAACGTCTTGTCGCCCTTATCACGAACATAGTCCAGTTCCAACAACGGCAGGTAATCATCCGTAGGATAAAGCTCTTTACCAGCCTTGATGTATTTCATCATATTGGCCTCGTCCTTCTTGTCGTAATAATATTTAGCCAGATACCTGTAGGAAGTAGCCTGCTCGGGTGTATTTGCCACCCGTCCATCAGCCAGTTTGGTAAACTGCTTCACCGCTTCTTCTTCATTTTTGGCATTCAAAGCGGATAAGGCTGTGTAATAGGTGAGTGTTGTATCGAGTTTGTACAGTCCCCAACCCTGGTTGAAAATATACTCCCCCGTAACTGCGGTATTCTTAAATTCTTTCAACGCCTCCTGATACTTCTCGGCATTATAAAGTGCAGCTGCATCTTCAAAATTTCCAGTGTATAAATTAAAGACCGGTGAATATTGATCCATGGTCAGGTATACCTGTGACTGCGTTTTATCAGCCTCTATCGATTTTTTAACCGCATCCAGCGCCTGCATACGCGCATCGGGAACCAGCGTCTTCGTGGCTGCATTATTCGCCAATTCGCTGTACACTTTTCCTTTTAGATACCACGCTTCAGAGATTTCGTCTTTTTTCATTTTCGGATTGGCCAGTACAAGATCAATAGACTCTTTGGCTTTTACCCAATCTTTCGCTGTGATCAGCTCCTTGGTTTTTTTAATGGTCTGGGCATAAATGCCAGTGGTGGCAAATGCCATGAAAACGGCCATACAAAAGATACGCTTCATTTGTACTTTTTTATTGATGATTGTTTATGAAGGAACTTGATTCTCAGTTTGATCGTCGGTTTCTGCAATGATCTCATCCTCTTCGTCCAGTTTGGTGATCGCCGCGATTTGATCTGACTCATCGAGCCTGATCAATTTCACGCCCTGGGTGGCTCTTCCCTGCTCACTGATGGTGTTGACCGACATCCGGATCGTTACCCCTGAAATACAGGTGATCATCAGATCTTCTGCCGGCTTCACATCCAAAATGCCTACCAATTTACCTGTTTTCTCGGTTACACTAATTGTTTTTACGCCTTTTCCACCCCTGTTGGTAATCCGGTATTCGTCTACCGGTGTCCGCTTTCCAAAACCTTTCTCAGATACCACAAGAACTGTTCGAGATGTATCGGCCTTATCAACACATATCATACCAACAACTTCATCTTCCGCATCATCCACCTCGATTCCTGCCACGCCAATTGCTCCCCTTCCTGTTGACCTAACTTTCTCTTCAGGGAACCGGATCGCACGCCCGCTCTTCACTGCCATGATCACTTCGCAATTGCCATCCGTCATTTTTGCTTCCAGCAATTGGTCTCCATCTACGATTGTAATAGCATTCACTCCGGTTGCACGCGGTCTGCTAAAGTCTTCCAAATTCGTCTTCTTAATGGTGCCTTTTTTAGTACACAGGAGAATATAATGGCCGCTGACAAATTCTTTGTCTTCCAGATTCTTAACATCGATGATCGTCCTGATCTTATCATCAGGCGGCAGTTGTATCAGATTCTGAATCGCCCTTCCTTTGCTCTGTTTTTCACCATCCGGGATCTCGTAAACCCTTAACCAGTAACATCTTCCCTTCTCAGTAAAGAACATCAGGGTATGATGGGTACTCGCTACAAACAGGTGCTCAATATAATCCTCTTCCCTTGTTTTTCCGCCAATGGAACCGCGGCCTCCCCGCTTCTGGCTACGGAATTCTACTGAAGAAGTCCTCTTGATATAGCCCAAATGCGATACGGTGATGACCACATCTTCTTCCTTGATCAGATCTTCCAAGCGCATCTCATTTTCCAGGTATACGATCTCACTGCGGCGCTCATCTCCAAACTTATCCTTTACATCAAGCAGCTCTGTTTTGATCAGTTCAAATCGCAGAACAGGGTCGGCCAACAAGGCCTTTAACTCCCCGATATACTTCATGATCTGATTATACTCTTCTTTGATCTTGTCGCGCTCCATGCCCGTTAAACGCTGCAACCTGAGTTCCAATACGGCACGGGCCTGTATCTCACTCATGCCAAAATTGCTCATTAAACCCTCACGGGCTTCTTCCGGATTTACACTTGCCCTGATCAGCTTGATCACCTCATCGAGATGGTCTAATGCAATCAGGTAGCCTTCCAGTACATGCGCTTTTTTCTCCGCCTCCCGCAATTCGAAATTAGCGCGGCGTATCACCACTTCATGCCTGAAATCCACGAATTCGCTGATCAGGTCTTTCAGATTCAGCGTTCTTGGCCGGCCTCTCACCAACGCCACATTGTTGATTCCGTAAGATGTTTGCATCTCCGTGAACTTGTACAGCTGGTTGATGATCACATTGGCGATGGCATCCCTTCTCAGGTCAAGGACGATCCGCGTTCCTTCTTTGTTTGATTCATTATTTACGTGCACGATACCATCGATCACCTTATCAATGATCAACTGGCCAATGCGAGATGTAAGTACGTCACGACTAACCTGGTAGGGTACCTGAGTAATAACGATTTGTTCACGTCCGCTGGGCTTGGTATCTACCTGTAATTTACCACGCACCACTACCCTTCCCCTTCCTGTTAACAGACCCTGCTTCACACTTTCCATTCCGTATATAATACCGCCCGTTGGAAAATCCGGCGCTTTTACATAGTTGATCAACTCTTCGCAGGTGATCTCACGGTTATCGATAAACGCAATGCAGCCATCAATCACTTCCGACAAATTGTGCGGAAGCATATTGGTTGCCATACCTACTGCAATACCGCTTGATCCATTCACCAGCAATTGCGGGATCTTGGTTGGAAGAACCGTAGGCTCTTGCATGGAATCGTCGAAGTTCAACTGAAAATCGACCGTATCCTTGTCGATGTCCTCCAGCATATACTGCGACATCCGTTGCATCCTCGCTTCGGTATAACGCATGGCGGCCGGGCCCTCACCATCGGGTGATCCAAAGTTTCCCTGTTTGTCGATCAACGTATACCGCATGTTCCATTCCTGGGCCATACGAACCAGGGAATCATATAC
>JANMHK010000517.1:0-3768 GCA_031375135.1 Sphingobacteriales bacterium
CGGCATGTTTATAGATAAAATCATGCAGGAACGACGTGTTGAATTTGCATTTGAACAGGAACGTTGGTTTGATCTGCTACGGCTTCCCGCTGCGCAGACGCTTTCTATTATGTCGGCCCAGTTGACACAGCAACAGGGTATGCCCGCAACAGTACTTATCACGAGTTTGCTTTTTCCCATACCGAAGCCTGAGATTGATCTGGGCGGCGGACAGGTAAAACAAAATCCCGGTTACAATTAATTTGATTTAATCCGATTATTTCTATGAGAGGCCCGCGTGTCTTGGAATGACGGTCACGAAGGTTACCTCATACTTAAAACTCAAGAAAGCTGCAATGCCTGTTATTGGCCGGAATGTACCAATGCAGGCATTGTCATTTACTCGACAACATGACTATTGCGACCGATTCGGTCATTAAAATGATGAAAGCGATTACTTCTATAGAAGAATTATCATTAACAGAAAAAGGTGTTTGAATTTATCTCTAAAATTTAATCGAAATCATATGGCAAAAGTTTTCACGCGGAAGTTTTCGTTGATGCTTGGACTCCTGATTGCTCCAGTTATTTCAATTATTGGCCAAACCCTCAATAAAACATGGCCAGTACTGAAATCATACAAAGGTGAACAATTAAAGGAAGTTGCTATGCCTTTGGGCGGAATCGGTACTGGCACGATTTCAATTGGCGGCCGTGGCGATTTGCGGGACTGGGAAATGGCCAATCGGGGTGCGCTAGGCTGGGTGCCAGCAGTAAAACTGGTGGAACCTACCATTGCGAATGGACCTTTTTTCGCAATGTATTACAAGCAACAGGGGAAACCGAAAGGTGAACTTCGTTTGCTGGAAGGTCCGATCCAATCGAATTTTTACGGTGACTGGGGTAGCGATGTACTCAATGCCGGGTTCCCACGTTTCGACGCGACAGAATTTAGTGCCGCTTATCCGCTGGCACAAGTTCAATTTAAAAGAAAAGACCTACCCTTATCTGTTCGGCTGGAGGCTTTCAATCCCATGATTCCTGGTGATGTGGACAACAGCAGCCTGCCGGTGGCCGTTTTACGCTATGTGGTCAAAAATACATCTGCGTATCCCATGGAGATTTCTATCTGTGGCATGATACCAAATTTTATCGGCATGGATGGTTGGAGCAGTACCCTCAAAAACAATGTCAATACATTTAGGAAAGAACAGGGCTTACAGGGTCTTTACATGCATACGGATAGTTTGGATAAAACCAATGTGAACTGGGGTACAATGGCACTATCGACCACTTCAAATGGAAAAGTCACCTATCGGAGAACTTGGGCCAAGCTCGGATGGAATTGGACTTTCCGTGAATTTATCGACGATTTTACTGCTGATGGGGAACTGTCGGAAAACTTTTTGGTGAAAAACAAAAGCAATCAGGTGTCTGGCACAATTGAGGACTTATTGAAAGAAACAGCCCGGCTTGATTTGGCAACCCCTCCGGCTACGCTGGCGGTTAAAGAAACGCTGGCGCCTGGGCAGGAAAAATCGATGACCTTTTTGATCACGTGGCATTTCCCCAATCGCCGCGGGTGGGACATTGGGCTAAACAGATACAGTGGCGGTTTTGGCAGCAACGAAATTGTCGGAAATTATTACACGAATCAGTTTGCAGATGCCTGGGATGCTGCCGGTAAGATCGCTCCGCAGTTAGCTTCACTCGAGAAAAGAACGGTTGATTTTGTTTCAGCTTTCTGTAAGAGCAATATTCCTGCAGAGATCAAGGAAGCAGCATTGTTCAATTCAGCTAACATGCGCTGCCAGACCTTGTTCCGCACTAAGGACGGTTATCCCTTTGGTTTTGAAGGCACAGGCAGCGTGAATGGAACGTTGCTTGGTGGAGATAAGAGTTCGGGCTGGGGATTTGGGACCTGTTCTCATGTCTGGAATTATGAATCGGCCATTCCCTTTTTGTTTGGCGACCTTTCAATGAAATTCCGTGAAGTTGAATTCCTTTATTCCGTGAATGATAATGGAGGCATGAGCCACAGGGTAGGACTTCCCTTGGAGAAAAAAGGTACATCTTTTAAGCATTGGGCTGCTGACGGGCAGATGGGAACCCTGGTAAAAATATACCGCGACTGGCAGCTTTCCGGTAGAAATGAGGAACTGAAAAAAATGTGGCCTAATATCAAAAAGGCTATGGCCTTTGCATGGACAGGCCCCTGGGATACAGATAAGGATGGCGTAATGGAAGGGTCGCAACACAACACCATGGATATTGAATATTACGGCCCAAACCCACAAATGTCGGCGTGGTATCTTGCCGCTTTAAAGGCCACAAAAGAGATGGCCCTTTATATGAAAGATGAAGCTTTTGCAGATGAGTGCCAGAAATTATATGAAAAAGGCAGAAGTTGGGTAGATAAGAATTTATTCAATGGCGAATATTATGAACAGATTATTCCAAAAGACCACAACCGTGTAGCACAGTTGGGAAAAGGATGTTTGGTAGACCAGTTGGTAGGTCAGTATCTGGCCCATACAGCCGATTTAGGGTATGTATTGGACAAAGAAAAGCAACAAAAGACTTTAAGAAGTATATTGAAATACAATTGGGTGGATGATTTTAACAACCATACCAACACCTTCCGGAGCTATGCGTTAGGTAATGAACAGGGATTGAGGATGGCTTCCTATCCCCACGGCGAATTGCTGGATTTTCCGTTTCCATATTACACAGAGCTAATGACGGGTTTTGAATACAGCACGGCTGTGCACATGATGTACGAAGGGCAGCGGCAGGAGGGGTTAATGGTTTTTAAAGCCATCCGTGACCGCTATGATGGAAAAAAACGAAATCCTTTCAATGAAGGCGAATATGGCCATCGTTATGCACGGGCCATGGCCTCCTGGGCCGGTATTCTTGCTTGGACCGGATTCCATTATTCAGCCGTCACAAAGACGATGAAGTTTAATAATCTGACGGGAACTTATTTCTGGTCGAATGGCTATCAGTATGGTACCATAAATATAAATAATGGAACAACCGGAAAATCAGTATCAATTACATCTATAAATGGTGATTTAGAACTCAATGAATTTCGTGTTAATGGTTTTGGTACTGTTTCTTTTAATAGAGGAAAAGAATTTGAAAAGGGGGTATCGCAAACCTTTACTATTCAAAATAGATAAGCGTCATCGGCACCGACAGTCATTAAAAAGTTAAAATACACCATGTATGGCAAGTCAAGAAAAAGGCACACCTCCACATTCCAATTTAATAGTTCGTCGCAACGCTTTTTTTCTCTTTTGCACACTTCTGTTTGTAGGTGTCTATTTTCCTGCATTCGCCAACAATGACAGGCCTCCATTTCAAGCTGTTGTACTGCAAAACAAATGGGTTAGGGCAGAATTGGAGATTGGAGCTGACCATCTTTTGAAAGAAAAATACTACGGCTTACAAAACGGGAAATGGCAATTGGTTCTTTCTCAGTTCTCTCCGCAATATAAAAATGCAGACACAGCAGAAACACAGCTTTGGAACACATCTCTTAATAATTATCGGTTTCTTGTTTCAGAATTAAAAGTTCAGAACATAAAAAGGCAAGAGAGCCGTGGTAATCAAAAAGCTATCATACAATTTTCAAAGGGCAATAACCTTTTTATTCAGGAAATATCCTTAAATACGGAGGATGCTTATTTCCACATTGAAGTGAGAGGAAATTTAGAATGACAGAATCCCTTTTTGGATTATCTTCTGTCAGCGTACACGTTCCATCATAAAGGAGTTCCTGAC
>JANMHK010000004.1:0-2093 GCA_031375135.1 Sphingobacteriales bacterium
GCCATTTTAAACCGGTCATTGAAAAAGCCAAAGAAGCCTGCATTAATAGTGATCAGCATGTAAAGGACCATTTCGAGGACTTCCTCGAGATGGTTGACATTGGTTCCGGCGCTAAGCGTCCCATGGAAGATGGCTTAAAGCTCTCCCGCTACGCCTGCTACTTGATTGTTCAGAATGCCGATCCTGGCAAAGAGGTAGTAGCACAAGGCCAAACCTATTTTGCCATACAAACCCGTTTGCAGGAAATACGGCAAATGGACGAATATAATCTGCTTAAGGGTGAAGAAGAAAAGCGTTTGTTTTTGCGGGATGAAATGAAGCGGCATAATACACAGTTGGCAGATGCTGCCAGAGGTGCTGGCGTCATTAAGCCATTGGATTATGCCATTTTTCAAAACCATGGTTACATGGGCTTGTATGGTGGATTGGATGCCAAAGGCATACATAAAAGTAAAGGCTTGAAAAAAAGCCAAAACATACTCGATCACATGGGCAGTACAGAACTGGCCGCCAACCTGTTTCGTGCCACGCAAACCGAAGAAAAGCTGAAACGGGAGAATATTAAGGGAAAGCAAAAAGCCAATCACACCCATTTTGAGATAGGCAGAAAAGTACGCAAAACCATTGAAGAGATCGGTGGCACCATGCCCGAAAATCTACCGGTGGCGGAAAGTATTAAAAAGCTGGAAAAGACGAAAGACCCCAAGCCATTAAAATCACCACCAAAGAAGAAAGATGGCAAATAATTCAGGAAATACCAAAGCGTTCTACAATACTGAAATTCCAGAGGAATGGGAAAATATTGAGCTGGGCAAAAGGGTTGATATACTTACTGGCTATGCCTTCCCAAGTAACAAATTCAGTGAATCAGGAATAAAGCTACTTAGGGGATCAAATGTCAAACGTAATCAACTTGATTGGAAAGAAGATATCACACGTTACTGGCCGGCTGATGCCTTACTTAGAAAGTTCGAATTAAAAGATCATGACCTAGTCATTGCATTGGATGGCGCATTAATTGGTCGAAGCTTTGCAAAAATAACGGAAGATGATTTACCTGCTTACCTTGTGCAGCGAGTTGCTAGATTGAGAGGCAAAGGAGTTGATCAGTCATTTTTACACACACTATTTACCCAACGGAGCTTTGAATTGCACGTTGATTCAGTAAAGACTCACACAGCTATCCCTCACATTAGTCCAACTGACATTAGGAAGTTCAGAGTTAATCTCCCACCACTTCCCGAGCAAAAAGCAATAGCACAGGTACTCAGTACCGCAGATACCGCCATCCACACTACTGACAAACTTATCGCTCAAAAAGAACTCCGCAAAAAATGGCTCATGCAGCAATTGCTTACTGGAAAGAAGCGCTTGAAGGGCTTTGATGGGGAGTGGACAGAAAAGAAGCTTTCTGATTTGTTTGATAGAGTAACGAGGAAAAATATAGAAGGAAATACAACAGTTGTTACGATTTCTGCTCAAAGAGGTTTTGTTCGCCAAACCGATTTCTTTAATAGGAATATCGCTAGTGAAATTACAGATAATTACTTCTTAGTTGAACGAGGCGAATTCTGTTACAATAAAAGTTATTCCAATGGCTACCCTTGGGGAGCAATCAAAAGATTGAATGACTTCGACAAAGCAGTCGTTACAACCCTTTATATCTGTTTTGGTATAAAAAATCAGAAGGAAGCTAATCCTGAATTCTTTGAACAATACTTTGGTGCTAATCGCCTGGATAAGGGGTTAACTAAAATTGCTCATGAAGGTGGCAGAGCGCATGGGCTTTTGAATGTTACACCTACTGATTTCTTTTCATTAGAGGTTATAGTTCCATCCTTCGGAGAACAAACCGCCATTGCCCAGGTGCTGCAAGCGGCAGATAAGGAAATCAACCTGTTCAAAGCCAGAGCGGAGAAGTTGCGGGCGCAGAAGAAAGGATTGATGCAGCAGCTACTTACAGGGAAAAAAAGATTATCGATAATTATCTAGGAGTATGAGTGTAGCAGATTATTTTTCAGAGTTCAACACGAACCTTCTTATTGGTTCAACTGTGGAAGGCAATATATCAAGCCGATACAAACAAATTACAA
>JANMHK010000009.1:0-2019 GCA_031375135.1 Sphingobacteriales bacterium
GTCCGAGATTCCGGGTTCGCGCTTTTTTACCCTTTCTGTATATGCATCCGGTGGCTGCACGGGGAAATGCGGCGCATTGTAGGATAGGAATAGGAAGAAGGGTGTTTTCTCTTTGGCCCGTGCGACCACATATTGAACCGACCAATCCGTGAATATATCGGTAGCATGACCCTTCGGATCGATGCTGTCCTGATTGAGGCGCATATAGTTCTTGCCGAATCTTCTTTTGTTGGTGTAATCGTCCATCATATCTTCTAACCAGCCGTGAAAAAGGTCGAAGCCTTTCTCGTTAGGAAGATTGGGTGATTCCAGACCCAGGTTCCACTTGCCAATGAGAGCGGTATGATAGCCCGCCTTTTTGAGCATGGCAGGCATCAGCACGGCAGAAGGATCGAGATAACCCCAGCTGTCTTGGGGGTTGGAGCGGATCAGTCCGGGAACGCCTACATAGTCGGGGTATCGGCCCGTCATCAGCGAAGCCCGGGTGGGTGAGCAGACGGGAGAGTTCGCGTAAAAATTGTCTAAGCGCATGCCGGCCTTCGCGAGCTGGTCAATATTAGGTGTGCGAAGATCTTTTGTGCCGTAATAGGAGACGTCGTGGTAGCCGAGGTCATCTGTGAGAATGAGTAAGATATTCGGCTCGGACGGTTGGGCGGCAGCCCTGAAGCAGAAGAACAAGCAGGTCAGGTAAAGGAAATGCTTCATCGAAGGAGTGTTGGGAGGGGAAGTTAGGCCAAAGCTTGTAATTAGCGCAAGTTTGGGGTAAAGTAAAGTTATAACTTTACAAAAATATTGTAAATGTAAATATATAGCTTTACATTTGAATATTTAAAAGCAAGTTATAGCTTGCTAAAATAGAAAATTATGGCAGCAAAAACGCTACAACTTCAGCAGCTAAACAGCAAAATGAAGTCATATTCATTATTACTAAGAATTCCTGTTCCCCCAACCGGATGGGTGAAAGCGCTCCGTCTTGCATTAGGAATCAGTGCTGAGCAGTTGGGCAAAAAGCTTGGAATTACCCGGCAGGGAGTTATGGATATTGAGAAAAGGGAACGAGAGGGAGCCATCACTATAAAAGCTTTGCAAGAGACCGCGAAGGCTCTCGATATGCAACTTGTATATGGATTTGTTCCCCTGGATGGAAGCCTGGAAGATCTGATTGACCGAAAGGCAAATGAAATGGCCAAAGAAATCGTGATGCGTACCTCAGTTTCCATGGAACTCGAAGATCAGCAGAACTCCAAGAAACGCATCGAGAAAGCTATTCAGGAACGCTCTAATTCCATCAAGAATGAAATGCCTAAGTCGTTATGGGATTAAATCTGGAACATAGTGACGGGCAAACCCCTCTTGACGAAGACGAAAAAGAAGGCTTGCTGATTCCAACAATCTCAACGCGTGGGGAGCTGGATGAGTTTGAGCAGCAAAACATTGAACAGGCATTACTATGGCTAAAAGGCAGAAGGCTAAAAGCTGAGGCAATTCTTTCGGAGAAGTTTATCAAATCGGTTCATAAGCGTATGTACATCGATGTATGGAGATGGGCGGGTACATTTCGTAAAACGGATAAAAATATTGGCGTAGAGAAATGGCAAATTCCGGTTGAGTTAAGAACATTAATAGATGATACAAATTTTTGGGTAGAATATCATGAATACGATGCAGATGAAATTGCAATACGATTCAAACATAGAATAGTATCGATCCATTGTTTTCCTAATGGAAATGGCAGGCATAGTCGTTTAATGGCGGATATAATCATTGAGAGTATTTTCGGGTTACCAGTATTCACATGGGGAGCCGGAAAGGCAAACAACAAGGGCACTAATCGGGAACTTTACCTTTCGGCCTTGAAGGCGGCTGACCGGGGAGACATCAAACCACTGATACGTTTTGCAAGGCTATAGGAAAGATGCTCAAGGCTGCTTCAACCATTTCAAGCGCCTGTTACCATTCAGCACTTTGAGGATAACAGTATCACCGCTGAAGATAAAGCTTCGTCTAACCGTACTGCCC
>JANMHK010000033.1:0-2386 GCA_031375135.1 Sphingobacteriales bacterium
GCTGACCGAAATTATATGACATTCGGTTCTGAACCCTTCACGCCGAATAACCGGCTGAGTACGAATACCTGGCAGCTTTCTGATAACGTGACGATCTATAAAGGAAAGCATACCCTTTCAACGGGCTTTAACTTTGAATCATTCCAGTTTTATAACGCGTTCACTCCGAATGTTAATGGGCAGTTTGCTTTCCATAACCTGGATAGTTTCTATGCTTCCGCCAATGCTTACCTGGCTAATCCAACCATGGCAACCAACCCGGTTAACGTGAGAAGGTATGCGCTAGGTTACAGCAACCTGCCTGGTGGCGGTGTATGGGCTGCAACTACAAAAGCCAATAACCTTGGTTTTTATTTGCAAGATGATTGGGCGCTGAACGAAAACTTCACCATGACTTATGGATTCCGTGTCGACATCCCTTATTTCGTCGGTGGTGGATTTGTAAATACCGAAGTAGACAATTTCGGATTTGTTGATGAGGAAGGAAATCCAACAAAACTCAGCACCTCAAAACTTCCCTCAGCTAAAGTGATGATCTCACCAAGATGGGGTTTCAACTACGACATCTTTGGAAACAAAAAGACCCAGGTTCGTGGTGGTTTAGGCGTATTCACCGGACGACCTGCATTCGTGTGGATCAGTAACCAGGTAGGTAATAATGGCGTTCAGGCAGGTTCGTTAAGCACAGATAATACAAGGGCGTTCCCTTTCAGCCCGGATGTAAAAAGGAATATTCCTGTCATTACCAACCCCGGTCAGCCTGCTCCTTCCTATAATATCGCTACCACAGAAGAATCGTTCAGGTTCCCTCAGGTATTCAGGGCTAACCTGGCTTTGGACCAGAATATCGGCTGGGGTATGATCGCTTCTGCTGAGATCCTGTTCACCCAGAGTCTTAGCAACATGTACTACTATAACGCCAACCTGAAGCCTGCAACAGCTACTTTCTCTGGACCAGACAGCAGACCAAGGTATGGGACCTTTGGCACCAATGGTGTATTATTGAGCGGCGCGGCCTTCAATACGGCGAGCAGGATCAATACCAAGATCACAGACGCAACAGTATTGAAAAGCGGTCCTTATGGAGGCTCTTTCGTAACCACCTTCAAACTGGAAAAACCAGTGCGTAGTAAAGGCTTTGGTTTCATGGTAGCCTATAACTATTCAAATGTGAAAGACTATATCAGTGCCGGCTCCATTGCATTCAGCAGCTGGAGAGATAACCGTACCGTTCGTGGAAATAATAACTACGGCATGTCGTTCAGCGATAACGAGACCCGTTCGCGTTTGATCACGAACCTGAATTACCGTAGAGAAGTATTTAAGTCTGCTGCCTTACAGATCTCTTTGTTCGGCCAGTCTCAAACCCAGGGCCGTGCTTCCTATGTGATCTCTGGTGATATGAATGGTGATGGCCTTTCCGGAAACGACTTGCTTTATATTCCAAAGGACCAGTCGGAAATGAACTTTCAGCAATACACCGCTGTAGTCAATGGGGCTACTGTTGCATATACCGTACAAGCCCAGAAAGAAGCATTTGACAGGTATATTAATAATGATGATTACCTGAGCAAGAATCGCGGTCTCTATTCAGAACGCAATGGTTTGAAACTTCCGATGGTGACGCGTTTTGACTTCAGTGTACAACTCGAGTTGTTCAGGAATATCGGAAAACAACGCCATACCATTCAACTCCGTGCTGATATTTTCAATATCGGCAACCTGCTTAGCTCCAAAAATGGAGTTGGCTACGTAGTAAACAACACCGCGCTGTTAAATGCAAGGGGATTCGATCCGGCAACAGGCCAGCCGATCTACCGGATGAATACAGTGAATAACTCCTTAACCTATGACACGTATAGAAAAGGCACCAGCCTGATCGATGTATGGCAGGCACAGTGGGGAATTCGCTACAGTTTCTAAAGAAGATACTTTTGGAATGTAAGGAATGTAAAGAATGTAGGGAATGTAGGGAATGTAGGGAATTAGAAATGTGCATCTTTAAATAAGTAAAAAGCCTTCGAGAAACTCGAAGGCTTTTTGCATGAAGTATGTTCGTCAGACATTGGTCACATTCCCCACATTCATTCACCACATTTAATACATTCAATACATTCATCACATTCCGGCCTTTCCAGATTTGCCAAAGGCAAATCTTAAAAAAGCGGGCATCGCTTTCCCCCAGGTTGGTACATCGTGACGCCCATCAGGTAGTTCCAGGTAAACAATGTCTTCTTCCTTCTTATATCCTTTTTTCACCAGCTCGTCGATCAACGAAAGGGTATCGTCAATTGAATCAATGATGCCGTTCTTATTCCTGTCGGCCGTCTCATCCATCGCACCAGTTTGAAAAAAGAACTTTAGCCAAGGGGCATACTGACCCGAG
>JANMHK010000060.1:0-2665 GCA_031375135.1 Sphingobacteriales bacterium
TTTTTTAAATGCTATTAAACGAAATCCATTTACTTAATGACAGCCCCCGAGGCCATTTGGGTAACGCCGAATACATAATAATTAAGGATATCTTTATTTGTTTCGATCCATTCTGCCATTGCATTAATGCCTTCAGCCAAATCCGTTGTGGGCTCCCAACCAAGTTCCGAAGTTACTTTCGTGATATCAGATACGTAGACTTTCTGATCTCCCGGGCGCCAGTCGCTAGTCTTCCTTTCAATCGTCCTTCCAAACCTCTCTTCGAGCTTTGCAATAAGTTCGTTGAGTGAAAGCGTGAAAGCTGGGCCTCCGCCAACATTATATATTTTCCCTTCTGACACTTTCCTGTTAAGTATAGCTTTCTCATACAGATTGACCAAGTCATCTACAAAAAGCACGTCGCGGATCTGCTTGCCATCACCATAAACAGTAATATCTTTTTCCATCAGTGTGGCAATGGTGAACCATGCGACCCAGCCCTGGTCTTCTATCCCAAACTGATTTGGTCCATATATGCACGACTGCCTGAACACTACTGTAGGTATCCCAAAAATCCGTTAGTAATCCCTTACATACTGATCACCCGTTCCCTTGGAACAGCCATACGGTGAATAAAAATCGAGTTGACGACTTTCCGAAATACCCTTCGCCATATCGTCATAATTGTACCGGGTATCAAATTCTGCAATGCCAAGGTCTTCCATCTTGCCGTAGACCTTGTTTGTGGAGGAATAGATTACGAGTGGCTTTTCTCCAGATAGCCTTATTGCCTCCAGTACATTAAAAGTACCCAAGGCGTTTACCTCGAAGTCTTCACGGGGATTAGTTACTGATGTTGTTACAGCAACCTGGCCAGCCAGCAAAAGTACGGCATCGTATCCTTTGTTTTCGACAAAATAGGCTCTCAATTTCTCAGCGTCCCTGATATCAATATTCTGAAAAGGAACAGTATGTTTTTCGTGGAGACAATTGAGATTATACTCACTGCCCTTCCTGGATAGATTGTCTACGATTTCAACATCATAACCTTTCCGTAAAAATGAATAAACAGCATTGATGCCGATAAATCCGGCGCCACCAATAATTAGTACTTTCATATTTGCTTATATAATTCTAAATACATTTCTGATATTCGACGAGGTTCGAAGCGCTTAATATTCTCAGCGCCATTTTTATGTATTCTTTCCCTCAATTGCTGATCCTGAATGGCGTTTAAGACGCCTTCCCGAATCGACTGAATGTCATATGGATCTACGAAAATAGCTCCACCCTCCCCAGCCACTTCGGGCATGGAAGAAATATTGCCGGTGACCGCGATCACCCCCGTTGCCTGCGCTTCAATCAGCGGCATACCAAAACCTTCATAGGTTGACGCAAACATCAGAATATCCGTTTCCTGGTATGCTTTATACATCTGGTCTATGGAAAAGCCGGACTGATAGATATAATCCATTTTGCAAGAGTCAAGGAGGTCCTTAATTTCTTGCTGATACTGTCCAATGATTTGAATCCGACAATCAATGCCTTCGAGGGACTTGATCATCCTGACCTGGTTTTTATTTGGCGCACTTCCAATCATGAGTATCCTTGGCTTGTCCCATTGATAGGATCTTTCAACAGGTGCAAAAACAGGCGACAATGCTATCGGTATTACTTTGACTTTATCCGGATTACACCTTGAGAGCATAACAATTTCTGCCTTTGATGCTTCCGATATCGTAGTGATAAAACGGCAACGACGTACAGGTACCCTGATCCAGAAAAACTTGTATAACATCATTTTCAATCCCGAATTCTTCTGCATATACACACAGTCAAGGATAGTCTGTATAGTTCTCTTTTTACTCAATAAGAGTCCAACATAATTGATATCGCCGGTAACATGGTTTACTCCACTTTGTCGGAAAAATGCTTCAAACACGTTATAGATTCGGGGAAAAAGTCCTTTGCTGTAATATCTCGAAACTTTAATCGCATAATTTACGGAATCAGGAAGATACTTTCTTACATCTGAGAAAATGATCTCCACACTAAAATGAAAATCAGGGATTACCTTCCTGTGAAAATATGTAATTCTCATTGATTGATGCTGATTGTTATAAATATCCCTCTTCATAGTGGTTGTATCGGCGGTACTAAAACCTTGGGGAAAGCTTTATAAATAAGAAAAATAAGAAACGCTGACTTCACCAAAGAATTCATGATCTGCAGCGTATCATTTTCTCCTGAGTAGGTGATCTCGTAAAATAGCACAGGCAACCAGAAAACGAGAAGGGGAATTCTGGAACTGAGACTAAATACTTTCTTGTAGGAAAATCTTAAAAAAGCACCCAAAAAGCCCATATAAAATATCCCGCCCGTAATTCCAAAGCTTCCATAGGCTTCCCCCAGCGGCCCGACATTGGTTGACCATCCCTTTATTATTCGGCCGGCATAATACTCCATATTGAATTTACCGCCAGATTCTGGTTTATCAGGCCAAAGGAATCGCGGCACCAAGGCAGACGCAAAAACAGTTGCCAATCGGCTTCCCCCATCAAAAGGCTTCAATGATGGCATCCTTTGCATAACTTTCGCAACATTAAAGCCTTGGTTTGCCCGAACATATATAGGGAAAAAACTATTGGTCTCCACCAGTTTTTCGCCTCTTTGAAAACTTTCTAAA